>DASWRM010000036.1 GCA_036403155.1 Gaiellales bacterium
CGGCGTCGACGTTCGACGAGCCGTCCTTCGACGCAGCGCAGCCGTCCGAGCAGCCGGCCGAGCCGGTCTGGCACGAGCAGGCGGTCGCCGATGCGCACGCCGACGGCGAGCAGGCCGCGGACGAGACGCACGAGGCGCAGGGGTCCGAGCAGGATCCCGCTCCGCAGGACGACGTCCCGGTGGCGGAGGGCGGCGGCCTGGAGCACCACGAGGCGCAGGAGGCCTTCGAGGAGGCCGCCGACGAGCCCGCCGACGACGTCGAGCACGGACCCGTCGCGCACGAGCAGTTCCCCGAGCCGGCCCTCGACCCGGTCGGCGAGACGCCGGCCGCGACGCTGCCCGAGGCAGTCGTGGCCGAGCGGCAGCCGGCCGACCTGGGCGGTCTGGCGGACGCCGTCGACCGCGCCATCGCGGCGCTCGAGGGCTTCGTCGGCAACGAGCTGCGCACCGTGCGCGAGGCGAGCCAGCTGGAGATGGAAGAGATCCACGCCGAGCGCCGGCGGCTGATCGACGAGGCGGCCGACGCCGGCCGACGCCACATCGACGATGCGCGACGGCACGCGGATGGGATCATCGCCGAGGCCCAGCACCAGGCCGAGCAGATGCGCGCACGGTTCGAGCAGGAGCTCCACGAGGAGCGCGAGCGCTTCGAGCAGGCGCTCGCCGACCGCGACGCCCAGGCGCAGGCCCGTGCTGCGGAGACGCTGGCAGATGCGGAGGCCAGGCGACGGGAGGCCGACGAGCTCGTGGCCAGCGCTGCGCAGGCGCAGGCGGCGATGCTGGCCTCGTTCGAGCAGGCCCGTGCCTCGCTGATCCAGGCGGCAGAGCGGACGCGGCTGGCGCCGCCCGCGGAGTTCGTGTCGTCTGACCACGAGGACGCGGATGAGCACGACGCCTCGGCCGCAGCTTGATGCGCCCGTCGCACCGTTCCGCCTGACGCCCTCCGACGGCGGTACGCCCGTCACCATCGACGAGCTCGTCAGCACCGCTCCGGCGGTCCTGGCCCTGGTCGACGGCGGGCAGACCGACGACGCCCGCGCCGCGATGCTTCGCGAGCTGGGGCAGCGGATGGCCGGCTCGGACACGGGCGCCCGCCTCGTCCTCGTATCGCCCGGGGACTCCGCCCTCGGACGCCAGCTCTCTGTCGTGCGGGTGGCGGAATGGCTCACGGATCCCAAGGGCGACGCGGCGCGCGCGCTCGGCCTCCTCGCCGAACGCAAGCTCCGGCGGTCGCGCAGGGCGGACGGCCTGTTCGTGGTCGGCGAGCAGCGGATCCTGCGATTCGCGTTCAGCGTGCAGGAGCCCGGGCAGTGGGTGCCGGCCGGATTCGTCTGGTCACGCCTCGTGCGCCTGGGCAGCGCGAGCCCCGAGCCCGTACGGCGAGGCGCAGACCCCGGCGCTCCGGGCGAGGCGGAGCTCGACGCGCTGGTGCGGGAGGTGGGCCGCGCGCTCGGCCTGTCGCCGACGGAGCTGACGCAGCTGGCGACGGCGAGCCGCTTCCGCGACCTCGGCATGAGCGTCGTCCCGGACGAGATCATCACCAAGATCGGCCCGCTCACCGACGACGAGTGGGCGATCGTGCACCGCCACCCGGAGCGCTCCGCCGAGATGCTCGGCCCGAGCCCGCTCTTTGCCGCCGTCCGCGAGATCGTCCGGGCGAGCCACGAGCACGTCGACGGCAGCGGCTACCCCAACGGCCTGCGCGGTGACGACATCCCCCTTGGTGCACGGATCCTGCTCGCGGCCGAGGCGTACCTCGCGATCGCCACCGGCCGCAGCTACCACGAGCCCGGCCGGACGGTGGACGCGCTTGCCGAGCTGCGGGAGGGAGTCGGCACGCGCTACGACGCGCGTGTCGTGCATGCGATGGCCGAGGTCGTCGCCGGGGCGCCGGTCGCCGCCCGGACGGCCTGAGAGGTTTGCGCGGCGCCAAGGCCGGGCAGGTCAGCGGCATGGACACCACACTGTGGATCATCGTGGCGGTGATCGTCGTGCTCGTCGTCCTGGCCGTCGCGGGGGCGCTGAAGCGCCGGCGCGACCAGGATCTGGCCGAGCGCCGCGTCGTCGCCGACGCCCACCGCGAGAACGCCGACCGCACCGACCGCACGGCCGAGCAGGCGCGCGCGGACGCCGAGGAGAAGGCCCGGATCGCGGAGCAGGCGCGCCGAGAAGCCGAGTCGTCTGCACACACCGCCGAGCAGCAGGAAGCGGTCGCGTCGACCTCGCGGCAGAGGGCAGCCGAGATCGACCCTGACGTCGACGTCTCCGATCGCACGTAGCGTACGAGCGATCCGCCGCGTTTGGGCCCCACCCGCCCCGGGGTAGGCGCGCGGCGTGACCCTGAAGACGTACATCCTTCGCACGGTGCCTCCCGCGAGTGGCTCCGCGTCGTCTCTGTCGACCTGGGTGAAGATCCGCAACCGCCGCTCCGGTGCCGTGATCGCCCGGGAGCGCGCCGCAGACGACGGCCGCGACCGGCGCGACACGGGCTCCTGAGCGGCATCGCGCCGCCCGGTAGGCTGCGCAAGTCGTGCTCTCCCCGAGCTACCCGATCGCGACCGGCCGCCTGCGCCTGCGGCCGCTGACCGCTGCGGATGCGGATGCAGTCCACGAGATGGACTCGCGGGAGGACGTCACGCGCTGGCTCTATCACGGCCCGCGTACGCGCGCAGAGACCGAGGAGTGGCTCGGCATGCAGCTGGAGAAGACCCGCATCGAGCGTGAGGGGGACGGCTTGGTGCTCGCCGTCGAGCACGCCGGGCGGGGCGAGCTGCTGGGAACGGTCGTGCTGTTCCACCGCAGCGAGGAGCACCGCCAGGGCGAGATCGGCTTCGTCCTGCACCCGCGGCACCACGGCCACGGGTACGCATCCGAAGCGGCTCGGGAGATGCTGCGGCTGGGGTTCGACGGCCTTGGGCTGCACCGCATCGTCGGCCGTCTGGAGGCCCGGAACGAGGCGTCCGCCCGGCTGCTCGAGCGGCTCGGGATGCGCCGGGAGGCGCACCTCCGCGAGAACGAGTGGGTCAAGGGTGAGTGGCAGGACGAGGTGGTCTACGCGATGCTGGATCGCGAGTGGCGGACGCGCGCCTGACGATCGACGACCCGGCGGCGGTGCGGGCAGTCGCGGGGATCGCACGCCATGCCGCCGCCGAGCCCGAGGGCGGCATCTCGATCCGCGCAGACGGCGACGATCTGGTGATCGCCTCGCCCGGCGCGACCTCGCTGCTCGTCGCCCGGCTCCCTGCTCCGGCCGGCGCCGAATCCCTGCAGGGCACCTACGGGCCTCCCGATCCGCCGCCGAAGGCCGCGGACGGCGGAGCCGTGTCGTTCCGGCGATCGGCGCGGCGGCTCCAGATCGCGATCGGGGGCGAGCGGATGGCCCTGGACGCAACATCGTCCGACGCGGTCGACGTCAGCTGGATCTGGCCCGCGGCGGAGCCTGCCGTCGAGGCGGTGGTCTCGCGCGACGCACTGCTCGAGGCGCTGCCCGGTGGCGAGGGCCGGCTGACGTTCTCCGGCGCCGACAAGCAGCTCGTGCTCGAGGCCGGGCGGACGGAACGGCGGCTGCCGCTCAAGAACCGGACGCGGCGCCGTAAGGACGTCGGCGCGGCGGTGGCCTTCGATCAGCTGCGGCAGCTCGTGGAGGCGGGCGCCGCCGACGTATCCGTCGGGCTGGCGGAGCTACGGCCGCTGACGGTCGAGTCGGGTCCCGTGCGCGGGATGCTCGTCCGCGGCACGCCGATGCGGTGGCGGCCATCGGCCGACCATCCGGCGGGATCCCGTCCGCCGGCTCCGGCGGCACCTGCCGAGCGCACGCGGGCGCGGGCTGCACCGCGCCCGGACCGCGACGCTGAGCGGCGTGCACGGGAGCAGGAGCAGGAGGCCCGGCGGCGCGCCCGGTCAGCCACCGCAGCCGTCGCGGCGATCGGGCGCGCGGTGTCGCAGGTCGACGCGGCGGCGAACGATGCCGCGCAGCTCGGCGACGATCGCGCGGTCGCTCGGCTCACCGAGGCGCGCGCCGCGCTGGACGACGCGGCGGCGCGCTTGCAGCGCCATCTCGACTCCTGACCGTCTGCGCCATAGAGTTGCGCGGTGAACCGCCTGCGGCTCGTGATGGGGGTGCTCGCCCTCGGTGTGCGGAACCGGGCGCTCCGCCGGGTGGAGCTGGCCTTCGCGGCGTTCAACGGCGCCGAATGGGGCGTCTGGGTCGCGATCCTCGTCTACGGGTACGGCCACGGCGGTGCGACGGGATCGGCTCTGATTGCGCTGGTGCAGCTCGTCCCGTCGGCGCTGCTGGCCCCGTCGCTCGCCTCGCTTGCCGACCGCCACCGCCCGGGGCGCGTGCTGCTCGCCGGCTACCTGGCCCAGTCGATCGCGATGGCGGCGGTGGCCGCCGCCATCGCCGGGTCGGCCCCATCGCTGGTCGTGTTCGCCCTGGCGCCCCTCGTCAACCTCGCCGTCACGGTGCCGCGCCCGGCGCAGGCGGCACTGCTGCCGGCGCTCGTCACGACGCCGATCGAGCTGTCCGCATCCAACGTCATCTCCAGCTGGATGGAGAACCTCAGCGTCCTCGTCGCCCCGGCCGTGTGCGGGGTGCTGCTGGGAGCCGGCGGGCCGGAGCTCGCGATCGGTGCGATGAGCGCCCTGGCGCTCGGGGCGGCTGTGCTCGTGGCACCCCTGCCGGGGCCCGAGCCGATCGGCGCGGCCGACGAGGGCTCCGGCACGAGCGTCATGGCGGACGTCCGGGAGTCGGTCGCCGTGATCGCGGCCGATCCAGCGGCACGGCTGCTGGTCGGCCTGCTCGGCGCCCAGTTCGTTCTGATCGGCGCACTCGACCTGCTGTACGTGGTGCTGGCCATCTCCGTGCTCGGCATGGGGCAGTCGGGCGCCGGGTACCTGAACGCCGCGTTCGGCGCCGGCGGCCTGGTCGGCGGCATGGTCACCGCCGCGCTTGTCGGCCGGCGCCATCTCGCCCCGCTGCTGGTGTGCGGGATCGCGGGAGCCGGCGCGGCGCTGGCGACGCTGGCAGCCCAGCCGAGCGTCGCCGCCGCCTTCGTGCTGCTTCCGGTGGCCGGCATCGGGCGCGCCGTCTTCGACGTCGCCGGCCGGACGCTGCTGCAGCGGGTGGCGCGCCCCGACATGCTGGCGCGGGTGTTCGGACTGCTCGAGTCGTTGATGAACGCCGGCCTGGCCGTCGGGTCACTGCTCGTGCCGCTGCTGATCGGGGCCAGCGGCCCGCGGGCCGCCCTCGCCGGCGCAGGCGGCCTCCTGATCCTGCTGATCGCAATCACCGGACGGCGGCTGCTGGGCGTGGACGCCTCGGCGGACGTCCCTGTGGTCGAGATCGCGCTCCTGCGATCGATCGCGCTGTTCGCCGCGCTGCCCGCGCCCGCGCTGGAGACGCTCGGCCGTGCCCTGGAACCGCTCGAGGCGAGCGCGGGCACGGTCCTGATCCACCAGGGGGAGGAGGGCGACCGGTACTTCGCCATCGCGGACGGGTTGCTCGACGTGACGCGAAACGGCGCCCACGTCGCGCTGCTCGGCCGCGGCGAGGGCGTCGGCGAGATCGCACTGCTCGAGGACGTCCCGCGCACCGCGACGGTGACCGTCCGTCAGGATGCGCGGCTCTATGCGCTCACCAAGGAGCCGTTCGTGCTGGCGCTGACCGGCCATCCGCCCGCCGTCCGCGCGGCGCGGCGGGTCGTCGCCGGCCGGCGGGACGAGCTGGTGGGGCTCGACGCCGGTTGACCCGCCTCAGCCCGCGGAGATCCGCTCCGGCCGCGTGTAGATGTTGAACCGGTTCCCGCGGAGGAAGCCGACGAGCGTGATCCCGAACCGGCGGGCGGCATCCACTGCCAAGCTGGACGGCGCGGACACGGCGCAGACGACCGGGATGCCGGCCGTGGCCGCCTTCTGGACGATCTCGAAGCTCGACCGGCCCGAGACGAGCAGCAGGCGGTCCGAGAGCGGCAGACGGCCGGCGAGCAGCTCGCCTCCCACCAGCTTGTCGACCGCGTTGTGGCGGCCCACGTCCTCGCGCAGCTCGGCCAGCGTGCCGTCGGTCGAGAACAGGGCCGCGGCATGCAGGCCCCCGGTGCGGTCGAACACCTCCTGCGCACTGCGAAGGCGGTCGGGCAGGCTCGTGATCACGTCGGCGGGCACGACCGGGCCGTCGCCGATCGGCGCGCAGTGCACGTCGATCGCGTCCAGCGACGCCTTGCCGCACACCCCGCAGCTGGACGTTGCGTAGAAGTTGCGCTCGGCGCCGACGGGGTCGAGCGCGCGGCTGACGGCCACGCTGACCACGTTGTAGTGCTGCTCCTCGCGAGGCACCGCGCAGTAGCGGACGGTGCGCACCTCGTCCGGCCCGGCGATCAGCCCCTCCGTGTAGAGAAAGCCGACGGCGAGCTCGAAATCACTGCCGGGCGTCCGCATCGTCACCGCGATCGTCCGTTGGTCGGCCCCCGGCTCCTCGACCCGGATCTCCATCGGCTCCTCGGTGGCGAGGCGGTCGCGCACCGACCGGGCGGAGCCGTCCTCGACCGTGACGATCCGTGCCCGCGTGGTGCTGGCCGGCCGTCGCGGGGCCGGGTCGATCAGCTGCTCGGCGGGTTCACTGCTCATCGGCGGGTCGTCCCAGGACGTCTGCGAGGGCGCGGATGCGGGCGACGCGCGCCTGCGGGTCGCTCTCCTCCGCGAGGATCTGGCCAGCAAGGTAGCAGGTGAGCGGCGCGGCCCTGCGGTCGCCGCTGGTGTCGGCCACGGTCTTCGCCAGCCACAGCAGCGCGTCCGCCTCGTCGCGCGTCATGTCGTGCGCGCCGGTCGCCGCGGCGACCCGCGCGGTCATCGCCTCGTAGGGCTGGGGCCCCTCGCTCACCCGCCGTCAGCGCGGTTCTGCACGTACTGGAACCCGAACCGGCCCTTGACGCAGAGGTTACCGCTGGTGACGTCATGGTCGAGCGGCGAGGTGACCTTGACGATCGTATTGTCCTGCACGTGCAGCTCGAGCGTGCAGCCGACGCCGCAGTACGAGCAGATGGTGTCGGTGACCGTCTGCTCGTCCTCGCTCCACGTCCCCGCCTCGCGCATGTCGTACTCGCTCTTGAACATGAGCGCGCCCGTCGGGCACACGGCGATGCAGTTGCCGCAGTAGACGCAGGCCGAGTCCGGCAGCGGCGTCGCGAACTCGGTCGCAATCCGGGCGTCGAACCCGCGCCCTGCCACGGCGATGGCAAACGTGTTCTGCCAGTCCGATCCGCAGCCTTCGACGCACTTGTAGCAGAGGATGCACTTGGAGTAGTCGCGGACGTAGTTCTCGTTGTCGATCTTGACGGGCTGCGCGACGGTCGCAGCCGTCTGGCCGTCGCCGGGATCGTGGTGCCCGGCATGCGCGTGGTCGCGCTCACCCGAAGCGGCGGCGGGCGCCGGCGGGCCGTAGCGGTCGGGGCGCGCGCCGTAGTCGTCCATCCAGCCGTCGACCCGGCGGGTGGTCGAGAGGTCGACGCTCGAGCCCAGGAACTCGAGCACCATCTTCCGGCTGTGCTGGACGCGCTCGGTGTCGGTGCGCACGACCATGCCCTCCTCGACCTTGCGGGCGCACGAGGGCACCAGCACGCGCGACCCCTCGACCTCGACCATGCACACGCGGCAGGCGTTGACGGGGGTGAGCGTGTCGCCGTAGCACAGCGTCGGAATGTCCATCCCGCGCGAGCGGCAGGCGTCGAGGATCGTCGCGCCCTCGCGGACGCGGACCGGCTCGCCGTCGATCAGCACCTCGACGGTGCGGCGGATCTCCACGGGCGTGAGCGTCATGCGGCTCCTTGCGGTTCGAAGACGTGCAGCTGGCGGATGGCGGTGTCGACCGCGTTGGCGGCGGTCTGGCCGAGCCCGCAGATGGATGCGTCGCGCATGGCCTGGGCGATCTCGCCCAGGAGCGCGACCTCGTCCGCGACCGTGCCGCGCGGCCGGCCGGAGGCGAGCCGCAGCAGCGCCTCCTGCTGGCGCACGGTGCCGACCCGGCAGGGGACGCACTGGCCGCAGGACTCGTCACGGAAGAAGGCGGCGATGCGGAGCAGGATGGGCACGAGGTCAACGGTGTCGTCGAACACCATCACGACACCCGACCCGAGCGTCGCGCCGGCGGCGCGCGTCGCCTCGAAGGAGAGCTCGAGGTCGAGCGCGTCGGCACCGACGAAGCCGCCCGCCGCGCCGCCGAGCAGGATCGCCTTCAGCGGCCGGCCGGCGCGCACGCCTCCCGCCATCTCCAGCACGCTCCCCAGCGACACGCCGAACGGCACCTCGTACAGCCCCGGCCGCTCGATGCAGCCGGACAGGCACAGGAGCCGGGTGCCGGTCGACTGCTCGGTGCCGATGCGGGCGAAGGCGTCGCCGCCCTCGAGCACGATGTCCAGGACGTTGATCAGGCTCTCGACGTTGTTGACGACCGTCGGCTTCCCGAACAGCCCGGCGTCGACGGGGAACGGCGGCTTGTTCCGCGGCTCGCCGCGGAGCCCCTCGATCGAGTTGAAGAGCGCGGTCTCCTCGCCGCAGATATAGGCGCCTGCGCCCTTTCGCAGCTCGATGTCGAAGCGGACGCCGTGGCCCATGACGTCGTCGCCGAGCATGCCCCACTGCCGCGCCTGCGTGACCGCCTCGGTCAGTCGCCGCCACGCCAGCGGGTACTCGCCGCGCAGGTAGATGTAGCCGTGCTCGGCGCCCACGGCGAAGCCGGTGATGACCAGCGCTTCGATCAGCGCGAACGGGTCGCTCTCGATGACGACGCGATCCTTGAAGGTGCCGGGCTCGGACTCGTCAGCGTTGCAGACGACGAAATGCGGGCGCGCCGGATTGCGGGCGACGGCCTCCCACTTGCGGCCGGTGGGGAAGGCGGCGCCACCGCGGCCGAGCAGCTTGGAGTCCGTCATCTCCCTGATGACGCCGGCCGGCCCGATCTCGAGAGCGCGGCGCAATGCCTGGAAGCCTCCGGCGTTGCGGTAGCTCTCGAGGCTGGAGGGGTCGACGACGCCAACGCGACGGAGCAGCCGCAGCGACCCGGGATCGCTCTCGCGCTGCGGGACGATCGTCCCGGTCGCGGCCGGCTCTCCGCCGGACAGGGCCGCCAGGACGTCGTCCACGGACGCGGGCGCCACGGAGCGCTCCTCGGCGTCCTCACCGGCGCGGGTCACCAGCACGGCCGGCGCCTGCTCGCAGAGCCCCAGGCACGGGCTCTCCAGCCAGGTGGCCGAGCCCTCGCCGGTCGGCGTGCCGGCGCCGCCCACCCGCTCCTCGAGGTTCGCCACGAGCTCCGCGCTACCGCGGCACATGCAGGCGATGTCGGTGCAGACGTGGGCAACGGTGGCGGGGCGCGGCTCGAGCGCGAACAGCGCGTAGAAGCTGGCGACGCCGTACGCCTCGGCCGGCGGGATCGTGAGGCGCCGGCAGACGTATCCCAGCGCGCCGGGGCTGATCCAGCCGGCTCGCGCCTGCACCTCGTGAAGCACCGGCAGCAGGAGATGACGGCGGCCGCGGGCCTCGTGCCCTCCGAGCGCGGACTGCGAATCGTCGCCGCGGCGGCCGCCCTCCCATGACGAGCGGGGCGGGCCGAGCAGCGCGTCGACCGCCGCGCGCTCTGCCTCGGTCGGCTCCTCGGATGTGAGGCGGAGATCCACGGGGCGCTACCGGGCGGGCACGGCCGCCGCCGGCCGGTCGTGGCGCTCGCGCACCGTGAGCTTCTCCACCCTGATCGCGGCCGCCTTGAACTCTGCCGTGCCGGACTTGGGATCCGTGGCCTCGATGGTGAGGACGTTCGTCTCGACCTGGTCGGGGAAGTGCAGGGTCATGAACGCAAGGCCGGCCCTCAGCGATGCGTCGATGCGAACGGGAGCGGTGACCGATCCGCGGCGCGAGCTGACCAGCACCTCCTCGCCGTCGGCGACGCCGAGGCGCTCGCAGTCCTCCGGAGACAGGTCGAGCGACTCGCCCCGCCGCAGCGGCGAGGTGTAGCCGCCGCTCTGCACGCCGGTGTTGTACGAGTCGAGGCGCCGGCCGGTGGTGAGACGGATCGGGAAGTCGTCGTCGAGCTCGTCGACCGGAAGCTCGTGCAGGACGACGTTGAACGGAGCGCGGGCGCCGGTGACCGGGTCGTCCCAGAGCCTGCCGTGGAGGAACGGGGAACCGGTGTCCTCCTCGTCGGTGCACGGCCACTGCACGCCGCCCAGCCGCTCCAGCTTCTCGTAGCTCATGCCGGCGTGCATCGGGGACAGCGAGCGCAGCTCGTTCCAGACCTGCTCGGCGCTCTCGTAGCGCCAGTCGTGGCCGAGCCGGCGGGCGATCTCGCAGACGATCTCGATGTCGTCACGGGCCTGGCCGGGCGGGTCGAGCGCCTTGCGGACGCGCTGGACGCGGCGCTCGCTGTTCGTGACGGTGCCCTCGGACTCGCACCAGCTGGCCGACGCGGGGAGCACGACATCCGCGAGCTCAGCCGTCTTGGTCAGGAAGATGTCCTGGACGACGAGGTGGTCGAGGCTCTCGAGCAGGTGCCTGGTGTGCTTCGCGTCGGCCTCGGACTGCGCCGGGTTCTCGCCGACGACGTACGCCGCTCGCAGCTCGCCGCGCTCGATCGCCTGGAACATCTGCGTCAGGTGCCAGCCGTAGCGCGGCAGGATGGAGGCACCCCACGCCTGCTCGAAGCGGGCGCGCGCGGCGTGATCGGCCTCGATGTCCTGGAACCCGGGCAGCTTGTTCGGGATGGCGCCCATGTCGCCGCCTCCCTGCACGTTGTTCTGGCCGCGCAGCGGGTTCAGGCCTGAGCCGTAGCGGCCGACGTGGCCGGTGAGGAGGGCGAGGTTGATCAGCGAGAAGACGTTGTCCACCGCGTTGTGATGCTCGGTGATGCCGAGCGTCCAGCAGATCATGGCGCGGTCGGCGCGGCCGTAGGCATGGGCGGCCTCCCGGATCAGCTCGGCGGGGACGCCGGTCTCCCGCTCACCGCGCTCGAGCGTCCACTCCTCGACGCTGGCCGCGTACTCGTCAAAGCCGGTCGTCGCGCGGTCGATGAACTCGCGGTTGTGGAGCCCCTCGTGGATGATCTCGCGCGCCATCGTGTTGGAAAGCGCGATGTCCGTGCCCACGTCGATTCCCAGCCAGCCGTCGGCCCACTGGGCCGAGCTCGTCCGCCGGGGATCGACGACGTACAGGCGCGCGCCGTTGTTCACCGCCTTGAGGACGTGATGGAAGAAGATCGGATGGGTTTCGCGGGCGTTCGACCCCCACAGCAGGATCAGGTCGGTCTCCCTGACCTCCTCGTAGGAGCTCGTGCCGCCCCCGGCCCCGAACACTGTCGCCAGACCGACGACGCTTGGTGCGTGTCAGGTGCGGTTGCAGCTGTCGACGTTGTTCGAGCCCATGACGGCGCGCGTGAACTTCTGAGTGACGAAGTTCACCTCGTTGGTCGCCTTGGAGCAGCTGAACAGGCCGAACGCTGCCGGGCCGGCCTCGCGGGCGGTGCGAAAGCCGTCGGCGGCGCGGTCGAGCGCCTCCTCCCAGGTCGCCGTCCGCAGCGCGCCGTTCTCGCGCACCAGGGGCTCGGTCAGTCGGGTCAGTTGTGGTCGCATGTGTCCATCACCTCCTCCCGCACGGTCGCAGGGACGCAGGCGTCCGGACGCGCGGGACGCCAGGGAATCATTGCCGAGACTCGCCCGCCAGTAAAGTGGACCGGCCCCCACAGTGCGGGCGCCCGCGCTGGGCGGGGCACCATGCCGGCGGGCGGAGGGGTCATGCGAGGCGTGCCTCCCACCCCGCGGATGCGACCGCCCCGTGACGCTTCCCCCAATTATTGGAGACCAAGTCGTTCACAGGCGTCGTTGCATCCCCGTGACGTCGCGCGACCTGAACGGGGTCTCGCGATACCCCTCGGGCCGCATGGCTCCGTGTGTCACGGCCCCCGTGACGCTGCGCGCCATGTATTGGAGACCAAGTCGTTCCAGGCGAGCGTGACGGGCCTGTCACGGGTTCGCGGTTGATGGGCCCGCCGCGTCACAGGCGGGAACGAGGCAGGGCGACGTCTGCCGCTTGGGGCTGACCCGGCCGATGTGCTCGATCTGCCGGTCAGCCGTCATCGATGGCGAGGGGCAGAGTCGAACTGCCGACACCGCGATTTTCAGTCGCGTGCTCTACCAACTGAGCTACCTCGCCGCGGGCGACAGTGTACCGGCAAAGGAACGGCCTCCGGGACGGTGCTACCGCTCCGCGAAGGCCGTTCTGTACCCGGCATCCCACCACGTCCGGCGGCCCGCGTCAAGGGCCGCTCGCGGGCTCACGCGCCGGCCGGCTCGAAGTCGATGGTCATCGTGTCGAGCGGATCCGCCTCGACCAGCTCCGCGGCATTTCCGCGGTTGATCGCAACCGAGAGACGCTGCTCGGAGTCCTCGTAGAGCACCAGCTCGCCGCGCTCGACGTCGGCGAACGTGAGCGCGCACATGGCGTAGTACCGGTCGTCGCGATGCGCCAGCTCGACCCTCCGGCCGCTCTCGAACAGCCCGTCGACGTCCGCGAGCTCCGCCGAGAGCTGGATGTTCCCGAAGCGGTCGATCTGCTGCACCGCGGCCGTCAGCACCGACCCCTCCACCGACGCCGCGAGCTCCTGCAACCGCACGAGCTCACCCGGGTCGATGCGATGGCCCAGCCGGTCGGGGTCGAGCCCGGCCGCCAGATGACCCGACACCGGTGAGAACACGTCCCGGCCGTGGAACGTCCGCGAGACGGCCGGCAGCATGTACCGCGACTCGGTGATCTCGACGGCCAGCTCGATCCCGCCGCTGGCCTCCGCGGCGGCGATCAGCAACCCGTTGTCCGGGCCGACGAACAGCCGCCCGTCGGCGGCACGCAGGCAGATCGCCCGGCGCTCCGACCCGACGCCAGGATCGACGACCGCCATGTGGACGCCGACGGGCAGGTAGGGGATCGACCCGGCGAGGACGCGCGCGCCCTGCCCGACGGACTGCGGCTGGATGCCGTGGCCGAGGTGGATCACCTCCGCGTCGGGGCACGTGCGCACGATCACGCCGTGGCAGATGCCGACGAAGGGGTCGGACGACCCGAAGTCCGACAGAAAGGTGACGACCGGCCTGGTCACGCGCTCAAGGGTAGTGCGGCCGCTGCCAGCACCGCCCGCACCAGCCCGTCCACGTCGTGCGGGTCTGCCTCGACCAGCGGCTCGATCCCGTGCGCGCGCAGCGCCTCGCTCGTCACCGGCCCGATCGAGACCGAACGCAGCCGGCGGGCGCCGTCGCCGGGCAGCGCAGCCACCAGGTTGTCCACCGTCGACGAGGACGTGAAGGTGACGAGATCGGCGGCGGCGACCGCCGCGCCGTCCACAGGCTCGCGCACCGTGCGGTAGACGTGCAGGACGTCGACGTCGGCGCCGCCCTCCCGGAGCCCGTCGGGCAGCGCTGGCCGAGCGCCCTCCGCGGTCGCGACGAGCACCCGCTTTCCGCGCACGTCGCCGAGCGCGGGCACCATCGCATCGGACACCGCCTGCTCCGGCACGACGTCCGCAACGATGCCGCGTCGCCGCAGCGCCTCCGCCGTCGCCCGCCCGACGGCAGCCACGGTCACTCCGTGCAGCGCACGCACGTCGCCGTCCAGCAGCCGCTCGACGCCGTTACCGCTGGTCACGCAGACAACGTCGTAGGCCGAGAGGTCCGGCCGGTCGAACGGCAGCGGCTCGATCGCGATGGCCGGCGCCTCGACGACGTCCGCACCGAGGTCGGCGAGGCGGGCCGCCAGCGCACTCGCCTGCGGCCGCGCCCGGGTGACGACCACCGTCCGGCCGAACAGCGGCCGGCGCTCGTACCATGCGAGCCGCTCGTGGAGCGCAGCAACCGCGCCGACCAGCGTGATGGCCGGTGCCGGGAGCCCCGCGGCGGCCTCGGCGATCTCGGCCAGCGGCGCGGCGACCGTCCGCTGGTTCGGCCGCGTCCCGTGCGAGATGACCGCTGCCGGCGTGTCCGGCGCCATCCCGTGCTCGATCAGTCGCGCCGTGTTGGCCGCGAGCGACCGGACGCCCATCAGGAAGACCACCGTGCCCGGCGTCGCGGCGAGCGATGGCCAGTCGACGTCGCTCGACTCCTTGTCCGGGTCCTCGTGGCCCGTCACCACAGTCACCTGCGCCGCCATCCCGCGCTGCGTGACCGGGATCCCGGCGTACGCGGGCACCGCGTAGGCGGACGAGATCCCCGGAACCACCTCCCACGGGATCCCCGCCGCCTCCAGCGCGAGCGCCTCCTCGCCCCCGCGGCCGAAGATGAACGGGTCGCCGCCCTTCAGCCGCACCACGCTGTCCCAGCGCCCGCCCAGCTCGACCAGCACGTCGTTGATCTGCGCCTGCGTCAGCGCATGGCGGTTCGGCTCCTTGCCGGCGTAGATGCGCTCTGCCCCCGGGGCTGCCAGCGCGACGATGCGCGGGTCTGCGAGCCTGTCGTACACGAGCGCGTCGCACCGCTCGAGCAGCTCGCGGCCCCGCACGGTGAGCAGACCGGGATCGCCGGGGCCGGCTCCGACCAGGTACACCGTCACGGCGCCAGCCACGAGCGGAGCCGCAGCTCCCCGTCCTCGTGCCATGCGTGGGCCGCCACCGGCACGGTGCAGCCGCCTCCCAGCTCGGCGACCCGTGCCCGCTCGGCGGCGAGCTGCTCGTGGGACGGCCGATGGTCGAGCGCGGCCACCAGATGCCCCTCGCCCGTCCGCACCTGCAGGGCCAGCGCACCCTGCCCCGCCTCGGGCACGAAGTGGGCGGGATCGAAGAGGAAGGCGATCCGCTCGCGTAGCCCCAGCCGGATCAAGCCGGCGGCGGCGAGCACGATGGCATCGGCCTCGCCAGCGTCCAGCTTCCGCAGCCGCGTGTCGACGTTGCCCCGCAGCGGCACGACGTCGATGTCGGGCCGCAGGTGGGCGAGCAGCGCCGCCCGGCGCGCCGACGACGTGCCGATCCTGGCGCCGGGCGGGATCTCATCCAGCGAGGCGTGCGGCCCGCAGCAGGCGTCCCGCGGATCCTCGCGCTCGGGAACGGCGGCGATCTCCAGCCCGCCCGGCAGGTCGCCCGTCAGGTCCTTGGCGCTGTGAACGGCCACGTCGACCCGGCCGTCGAGCAGCGCGTGCTCGATCTCGCGGGTGAAGACGGCGCGCCCGTCGCCGATCCGGTCGAACCGCTCGCCGGGGTTCCGGTCGCCCGCCGTCTCGATCACCACCAGCTCGGCGTCCTCCAGCCGTTCCGCCACCCACCGTGCCTGTGCGGTCGCGAGCGCGCTGCCGCGCGTCCCGATCCGGATCACCGCGGGCCGAGGCCGAACAGCTCGGTCACCGTCTCGAGATGCGCCGCGTCGGCGTTCTCGGCGGCCAGCTCCTTGAGCCGCACCGTCGGGCGGTGGAGCAGCTTGTTCAGCATGCTTCGGGTCAGCCGGTCGAGCCGCTCGCGGTCGGCCGGGGAGAGGCTCTCCCACCGGCCGTCCATCCGCTCCAGCTCGTCGCGGCGGATCTGCTCGGCCAGCGCCCGCAGCTGTGTGATCGCGGGGACGACCTCGAGCGCCGCGAGCCAGCGCCGGAACTCGGCGGCCTGCTCGCCGACGATCGCGTAGGCCTGCGCGGCCTCCACCTGCCGCAGGCCGATGTTGCGCAGCACGGTCTCCTCGAGGTCGTCGAGATTGACCAGCGTCACGCCCTCGATGTCCGCGACCGCCGGGTCGATGTCCCGCGGAAGTGCGAGATCGACGAGCACCCTGCGCCCCGGCGGGACGTCCGCCGCCCGGATCACATGCTCGTCCGAGAGCGTCGAGCTGACGACCACGTCCGCGGCCGCGACGCCGGCCGCAAGATCCGCGAGCGCGACCACCGAGCCATCGAACCGCTCCGCCAGCGCGGTGGCCCGCTCCCGGCTGCGGTTGGCGACGGCAATCCCCACCGATGCGCGTGACGAGAGGTTCTGCGCCACCAGCTCGGCCACCTTGCCGGCGCCGACGATCAGCACCGAGGCGCCCTCCAGCGCGTCGCCGAGCCGCTCGCGCACGAGCTCCGACGCCACCGAGGCCACCGACGCGTTCGACCGCCCGATCGCCGTCTCGTGGCGCACGCGCTTGCCCGCCTCGAGCGCCTCGTGGAACAGCCGGTTCGAGACCGTCCCGGTCGACCCCATGTCGAGCGCGTGCCCGTACGCTTCGCGGATCTGGGCCAGGATCTGCGCCTCGCCCGGCACCAGCGAGTCCAGGCCGCCCGCCACCTCAAACAGGTGCTCCGCGGCGTCGCCGCCCTCCCGCACGTAGAGCAGCGGCGCAATGTCGTCCTCGCTGCGGTGCGCGTACTCGGCAAGGCGGCGCAGCGCCGCCGCCCGCATCGCCTCCGAATCGGCGCCGACCATGTACAGCTCGCAGCGGTTGCAGGTCGAGAGGCCGACCGCCTCGATCACCGCATCCTCGGCGATCACCGACTCGATCAGGCGGCGGCCGTGCGCCTGTGCGGCCAGCTGCTCGCGGACCGAGATCGGCGCATGCCGATGGCTCGTGCCGACCAGCAGGAGATGCACCGGGTCAGGCATCGCCCGCCGCCCCGGTCTCGAGCAGCCCCGCGATCTCGTCCAGCTGGCGCTCCAGCCGGCCCAGCTTGGCGTTCAGGATCGCGATGTAGGCGAGGGTCACGACCCAGGCCAGCCCGTAGACGGCGGCGACGTACTTGACCGCCGTCTCGTCGATCACGCCCGCGCCTCGGCGAGCCTGCGGATGGTGCGCAGACGGTCGTCGATGCGCTTGCCGCGGAGCTCGACCAGGTACATCGTCACCGCCAGCATTGCCATCGCCGCCACCGCCACCAGGAACGTCGCGAACATGCTGCCGTCCATGTTCGCACCGTGCTCGTTGAAGGTGATTGGATGGATCAGGTCGTTGGTCTGGGCGACGTGGACGCCGATCACCGACAGCGGGATCAGGCCGACACCGAGCAGGGCGTAGACCGCGGAGTACGTCGCGCGCCGGTCGCCGGCCTCCACCGAGAAGCGCAGCATGAAGTACGCGCAGTAGAACAGGAAGATGATCAGGAACGTGGTCAGCTGGGTGTCGCCCCAGACCCACCACTTCCCCCACGAGACGTTGGCCCAGATCGACCCCGTCGCGAGCGTGAGCGAGCCGAAGACCACGCCGAGGTGCATCGGCACGTAGCTCTTCAGGTCGAGCGAGGGGTCTCGCCGCCACAGATAGCGCGCAGCATTCACGGCCGCCCAGGCGAACAGGCCGTACGTCGTGATCGCGATCGGCACGTGGAAGTAGAAGATCCGCTGCGAGTAGCCCTGGTCGGCGTCCGTGGGCACGTAGAAGAAGATCATCGCGAGGGCCGCGGCCATCAGCGCCGCGGCAGCCATGGCCGCGGCGGTCGCCCCATCGGGTCGGGCTCTGCGCGAGCCGATCACCATTGCCTCAATCCTCCACGACGTACTCGAAAAGCGCCCAGCCCAGGAGCCCGAAGATCGTATCATAGAGACCCAGGAACCCAAGCCCATGGGAGGCCTGAAACCCGCCTGTTTGCGGGGGAATCGTGTCGACCGTCACCCGCACGGCGACTGTCACGAGCGGGAGTGCGAAGGGCAGGAACATCACGGGCAGGAGCACCTCCCGGGCGCGCACGTGCGTCGCAAGCCCCGCGAGCAGCGCGCCCAGCATCGCAACCCCCAGATCGGCCAGCAGCAGGGCCGCGATCAGCACCCAGAGGTCCGGCGACCGGCCTTCCTGGAGGAAGAACAGCCAGAACAGCGGGACGGCGAGCGCCTGCGTGAGCGCGAGGAACAGCAGCGTCGCCGTCGCGCGGGCCGCCCAGATCGCCGCGCGGTCGGCCGGCGTGGAGAGCAGCCCGTCCCAGATGCCGTGCTCGCGCTCCTGCGCGAAGCTGCGGACGAGCGCCAGCATCGAGCTGAAGACGACCACCACCCACAGCATGCCGGTTGCGGCGCGCGTTCCGCCGACCTGCGTCTCGCCGCCGAGGCCGAAGCGGATCAGCACCATCGTGCCGAGCACGAACGCGAGCATGGCGGGCACCAGCTCCCGTCCCCGCCACTCGAGCAGCAGATCCTTGCGCAGCAGGGCGCGGTACGCCGTCACGCCAGCCGGCCTTCGGCCAGGTGCACACGGCGGGATGCGATGCCGCCGAACCAGTCCGGCTCGTGGGTCGCGATCACCGCCGTGCCGCCGTGCTCTGCCAGCAGCGTGCGCAGGCGCTCGCGGCCGTCGGCGTCGAGGCCGGTGGTGGGTTCGTCGAGCAGCAGGATCGACGGCCCGTGCAGAACGGCCCGGGCGATCGCGAGGCGCTGCCGCATGCCGCGGGACAGCTCGGAGACGAGGTCGCGGCGGCGGCGCGCCAGCCCGACGCGGTCGAGGGCGTCGCCGACGCTGCCGGACGGCACGCCCTGCAGCGAGGCGTAGAGCGCCAGGTTCTCGCCGACGGTCAGGCCGGGATAGACGAGTGGCTCGTGGCCCAGGTAGCCCACCAGCGCGCGAACCGGCCTCGCCTCGCGCGGCAGGTCGCGGCCGTCGATGCGGAGGCTGCCCCCGTGCGGGCGGAGCACCGTGGCGAGCATGCGCAGGAGCGTCGTCTTTCCGGCGCCGTTGCCACCGGTCAGAAGCACCCGCTCGCCCGGCTCGATCACGAGCGTGACGCCGTCCACGGCGAGGCGCTCGCCGTAGCGGCGCGTCACGGCATCGCAGCGGACAGCCGGCTCAGGCGAGGACATCGGCCAGCACCCCGGCCAGGAAGACGACCGAGATGACGCCGTTCAGCGTGAAGAAGGCGACGTTGACCCGTGACAGGTCGTCGGGATGGACGATCGAGTTCTCGTAGCCGAGCAGCGCCGCGACCGCCGCGAGGCCGAGGTAGTAGAGCGGGCCCAGCCCGAGGTGCACCCCCACGCCGATCAGGAGCGCGACGGCGATCAGATGGGCGACACGCGTGACCATCAGCGCCGGCCCGATGCCGAAGCGCACCGGCAGCGAATGCAGGCCCTCACGACGGTCGAACTCGACGTCGGTCGTCGCGTAGATGACGTCGAATCCACCGATCCAGAGCGTCACCACGGCCCACAGCATGAACGGCGCCACGTCGGCGTCGCCGGTAACGGCGAGCCACGCTCCGAGCGGCGCGAGACCGGTCGACAGGCCGAGCGCGAGGTGGCACAGCCACGTGAACCGCTTGGTGTACGGGTAGATGACGAAGAGGACGACCGGGATCGGCCACAGCAGGCGAACGACCGGGTCGAGCTGCCATGCGGCCGCGAGGAACACCGCAAGGGCGGCCACGCAGAATGCGACCACGTGCGCTCGGGAGAGCAGGCCGGCGGGCAGCTCGCGGGCAGCGGTGCGCGGGTTGCGGGCGTCGATCTCTGCGTCGATCAGGCGGTTCAGCGCCATCGCCAGGCTCCGGGCGCCGACCATGGCCAGCGTCACCCAGCCGAGCGTCGCGGCGGAGGGCACATCGCCGATCGAGAGGATGGCGCCCACGAACGCGAACGGCAGCGCGAACACCGTGTGCTCGAACTTGACCAGCGACACGAACCGTCGAGCGGTGACGACGGTGCTCACGGGTGCTCCGTCGGGCGCGAGGTGAGCAGCGCGACCCCGTGCCCGAGCGCCGGGGCGACGACATCGAAGCACTCCGCGCAGGCGCGCGGGCTGCCGGGGAAGTTGACGATCAGGGTGGTGCCGCGAATGCCGCTGCTGCCCCGCGAGAGCAGGCCGTGCGGCGATGCCCGGCGCGACGCCTCGCGCATCGCTTCGTCCAGGCCCGGGGTGGGGCGCTCGACGGTTGCGGCGGTGGCCTCCGGCGTGACGTCGCGCGGCGCGAACCCGGTGCCGCCGGTGGTGAGCACCAGCTCCGCCCGCTCGGCGAGCTGCTCCAGCGCGCGGACGATGGCGTCGCGGTCGTCGGGCACGGTGCGTCGCTCGACCAGCTCGAAGCCCGCCGCCGCCGCCCGGTCGGCGAGCACCTGCCCGCTCGCGTCGTCCCGCGTGCCCGCCGCGACGCCGTCGGACACGGTCAGCACGGCCGCCCTCACCCCGGCCGCCGCCAGTGCCCCGACTTGCCGCCCTCCTTCTCCACCAGCTGGGCGCCGTCGATGGTGATCGCCGGGTCGATGCCCTTGGTCATGTCGTAGACGGTCAGCGCAGCGACGAGCACGGCCGTCAGCGCCTCCATCTCGACACCCGTCTGTGCGGTGGTCTCGGCGGCCGCCGTGATGGCGACGCCGGTGTCATCCAGCTCGGGGGTGACGTCGACGCGGGTGAGCGGAAGGGGGTGGCACAGCGGGACGATGTCGGGGGTGCGCTTGGCGGCCATGATCCCCGCGACGCGCGCGACGGCCAGCACGTCGCCCTTCGGCAGGGTGCCGGCGCGGATGCGCGCGCGGACGTCCTCTCCCATGCCGACGTGCGCGGTGGCAACGGCCCGGCGCCTGGTCACGGGCTTGCCCCCGACGTCGATCATGCGGATCTCGGACATCGGCGGAAGTCTACGGGGGCGGCGACGGCCGCGGTTCAGCGTGTGCGCTCCGCGGCGTCGACCAGGGTCACGCCGAGGCAGCGCGCTTGCAACGTGCGGCACGATATGCAACGCTCGCGCGACCATCCGCTCCAACGGAGGCCTCATGCGCCGCTTGAACGGCATGGTGTACATGGGGACAGGCTCGTCGGGCGCCCACGCCATCCACGACACGGGCAAGGCCGTCTTCGACTCCGACGGCAATCTGCTCAAGCTGGCCGGGCCGCACACCGTCCTGTCCGGCGGCGTCCAGCCGTTCTGCCAGGCGCTGCGCTAGCCCGCAGCCGGCCGGGTCGCGGTCGCGGGTGAAAAAAAGGTGCCAGGCAGTTTTTTTTCACCCGGGCGCGAGCAGCTCCAGCCGGTTGCCGAACGGATCGGTGACGTGGAACCGCTCAGTGTCCGCAATGTCGCTGTCCCAGGCGACGCGGTGGCCCGCCGCCGCCAGCCGCGCCGCCAGCTCGTGCAGCGCAGCCGAGGAGTCGGCGCGCAGAGCGGGGTGCGCTTTCGCCGCCGGCACGAAGGGCTCGGCCACGCCCACGTGCAGCTGCTGCCCGCCGGCCGCGAACCAGCAGCCGCCGCGCGCCGCAAGCGCCGGCGGCTTTGCGAGCTCCTGGAGCCCGAGCACCCCTCCGTAGAACGCGCGCGCCAGATCCTCGCAGCCAGGCGGCGCCGCCACCTGGACATGGTCGATGCCCGCGATCACGCTTCGACCGGTCGCAGCTCCGCGAGGTCGCTCAGCTGCGCGTCGATCCAGCGCGTGATGTCGTGGGCGCGCACATGCCCGCGCAGCCCCTCGATACGCTCGCGACGCTCGGTCTGGTGCATGGTCAGCGCCTGGTAGATCGCATCCGCCTGCTGCTGGATGTCGAACGGATTCACGGACAGCGCCCACGGCGCCAGCTCCTCGTGCGATCCCGCGTTTTCGGAGAGGATCAGCACGCCGTCGCGCTCGTTGACCAGCGGCGCCTCCTTGGCCACGAGGTTCATGCCGTCGAAGATGGCGTTGACGAGCAGGACGTCGTACGCCCTGTACGCGGCCACCGCCTGCGGGAAGTTGTCCGAGATGCGCAGGTCGACCGGCGTCCACATCCCGGTCATGTACCAGCGGTCGTTGACCTCGCGGACGGCCCGCTGGATCGCGCCCACGTACTCGGCGTACTCCGGGATGTCGGCGCGCGAGGGATCGAGCAGCGCGAGCATCGTCACCCGCCCGCGCCATTCGCTGTGCTGTGACAGGAACAGGTCGAACGCCCGCAGGCCGCGCACCACGTTCTTCGACGGGTCCGTGCGGTCGACGCGCAGGATCATCTTCTCGGGCCGCGCGACCTCGATCGAGGCCTCGAGGTCGCGAACCTCGGGCGTGCCGGCGAGCCGCTCGAACTCCGCCGGATCGACCGAGATCGGGTAGCTGCGCACCTTGACCTCGCGCCCGCGGAACTGCACCGTGCAGTTCACGAAGTCCACCTCGCCGTCGGTCAGCTCGTCGCAGCAGTGGAGGAACGCCCGCACGTAGCGCGTCGTGTGCAGCCCGACGATGTCGCAGTGGAGCATCGACTCGTGGATCGCCGTCCTGATCCCGGCCGGCAGGATCCGCCAGTAGTCGGGCATCGGCCACGGGATGTGCGTGAAGTGCTGGATCAGCGCATCCGGCACCCGGTTGCGGATGCCCCCCGGCACCATGAACAGCTGGTAGTCGTGCACCATCACGATCGGCCGTCGGCCCTCGCCCGACTCGATCTCGGCCGCGACCGCCTCGGCGAAGCGGTCGTTGACGGGCAGGTAGCCCGCCTCCCAGGCCAGCCGGATGTTGCGGTCGACGTCGGGCTCCAGGCTGAGGCCCCACAGGTAGTGGTGGAGGAACCACAGCGTCGGGTTGGCGAAGACGTTGTAGTAGCGGTCGTACTCCTCACGGTCGTGCCTGACGAGGTGCAGCCTGAGGTTGCCGTCCGTGTACGGGCCCTCGTCGGCGACCTCGGCATCTCCGTCCGTGAGTGCACTCGCGACCCAGGTCAGCGGCCGCTGCGACGTCAGCGCCGAGAGCGCGGTGACCAGCCCGCCACCGCCGCGCCTGGCCGTCCGGGAGCCGTCCGCACCCGTCTCGAAGCGGGTCGGCCCGCGGTTGGAGACGATCAGGAGGGGAGCGTCGTCCATGGCACGAAGGCTAGATGATCCCTTTCACGACGACGGGTCATGCCCGCCCGCGCCCCGCCTCACTCCCCGGTCTCAGCCTCAGACGCGCGCGCGGTGAAAATCGAGCTCGACCTGCTCGCCGTCGAAGTGGTGCATCAGCGCCAGCCAGTCGCGCACGAGCCGCGGGGTCAGGAACCGCCGGCGGACGTGCTCCTTGCCGCGGCGCGCCATCGCACTGGCGTCCGCCGGGTCGGCGAGGATCTCGAGGGCCCGCTCCGCGCAGCCGTGCGGCGAGTCGACGAGGTGGCCGGTAACCCGGTCCTCGATCTGCGTCGTGATGCCGCCGACGTTGCCGCCGATCATCGGCCGCGCCTTCCACAGCGCCTCGGACACGGTCAGCCCGAATCCCTCCTTGATCGACTTCTGGATGCACACCGCGGCGTGCACCTGGAACGCGTTCACCTCGACCGCCCCGACGTTGTTGAGGTTGCTGAGGATGTGGACATCGGTGTCCTCGCCGGCGAGCGCGACCGTCTGGTTGTAGTACTCCCACCCCTCCGGGTCGTCGTGCGCCATCGAGCCGACGAGCGCGAGCTGCATGTCCGGATGCTCGCGCTTGACCTCGCGGTAGGCCTCGATCACGCCGGCCGGGTCCTTCCACGGGTCGAACCGCGACACCTGCAGCATCATCGGCCGGTTGGCGTCGATGCCGAACTGGTCGACGATGTAGGCGGCATCCTCCGCCGCCAGCGCCATGTTCTTCGGCGCGAGCGGATCGATCGCCGGCGGCCAGATCACCGCTCGGTCGACGCCCGGCGTGCTCGGCACGTACTCGTGCATGTGGAAGACCGTCGCGTCGTACGATGCGATCGACGGCAGCAGGAACTCGAGCACGTCGGGATTCGGCTCCGAGAGGTCGATGTGGCAGCGCCACACCCACCGCGGCCGCGACGTCTGCACCATCGAGCGGATCGCGACCGGCTGGGGGTCGTGGACGACGATCATGTCCCACTCGTCCGCATCCGTCAGCGCCTCGGCGTTGAGCTCGTTGTAGCGGGTGAACACCTCCCGCTGGTCGGAGGTCAGACCCGTGGGGTTGCCCTGCAGCGCGTTGTGGATCGTCTTGGTGACATCGAAGAACTCGTCGCGCCCGTGGATCACCCGCCACTCGGTCTCGATGCCGACGTCATTCAGGAGCGGTATCAGCGTGTACTGGATCTCGGCCACCCCGCCGCCGAATGCGGTGGCCGAGAGGTGGAGCATGCGGCGGCCCTGCAGAGGCTCCGCAAGCGAGCGGATCTCGTCGGCGAGCGACCGTCCGACGATCGAGGCGTAGTCCGCCAGGTTCTTGTGTCCCACGTTGACCCGTTGCATGGAAGCGGACCCTACCAACCGTGCCCCACGGCGGACGCGGGCAACGGCTGCTACAGGGGCCGGACGCCGAGCGTCACATCGACGGTGCGGGTGCTGCCCCCGCGGATGACGCGCAGGTGCAGCACCTGCCCCGGGTCGGCCTCCGCCACCAGGCGGATGAACTCGTCGGACGAGGCGACGGGGTGCCCGTCCTCGCTCACGATCACGTCGCCGCCGGCGCGTATGGTGGCCCCCTGGAACTGCTGCGGCGAGCCGCCGGCCTGCAGGCCGGCGCGGTCGGCGGGACCGTTCGGGCTCACCTCGACGACGAGCGCACCGCGTCGCGTCCCCAGGTTGAAGCGGTCCGCGAGCGCGGGTGTGATCGTGCTCAGCCGCACGCCGATCCACCCGTACGCCACCTTGCCGGTCGCGACCAGCTGCTCGAGCGAGCGCTTCGCGAGGTCGATCGGCACGGCGAAGCCGACGCCCTCGCCGCCGCCGCTGGTGGTCTGGATCTGTGCGTTGATGCCGATCACCTGCCCGGCGGCGTCGAACAGCGGCCCGCCGGAGTTGCCGTGGTTGATCGCCGCATCGGTCTGGATGGCACCCGGGATCGCGAACCCCGTGCCGCTCGAGAGCGAGCGGTTGATCGCCGACACCACGCCGACCGACAGCGAGCCGGCCTCGAGGAACGGGCTGCCGATCGCGGCCACCGGCTGGCCCACCCGCGCGGCGGCCGAGTCGCCGAGCGGCACGGGCGCGATCGGGTCGGTCGTGTCGTGCACGCGGATCACCGCGACGTCCGAGAAGAGGTCGTACCCGACCATGCTGGCCGGCACCTGGTTGCCGTTCGCAAAGCGGACGTAGATCTGGTCTGCGCCCTTCACGTCCTTGGGATCGACGTTGTCGTCCGCCGAGTTCGTGACGACGTGGGCGTTCGTCATGATCAGCCCGTCCTTGCTGACGATGAAGCCGCTGCCGCCGGCCTCGCTCGAGCCGAACACCGAGGTGATGGTGACGACCCCCTCGACGCGCGCCCGGTAGATCGCACCGGCGTCGAACCCCGTGCCGGTCGCGGTGGCGTGCACCGGCTGGACGGTCGCCGCGCCGGCCGAGATGACGGTTTGGGTGCCGTCGAACGCCCCGCTGGACGAGGCGACGGCGAGCGTGACGAGAGCCGCCGCGATGCCCGCGACGAATCCCGCCACGGCTGCAATTGCGGCTGGGCGCTGCACGCCGGAAGGTTAGCCCTGCTCGGCCTCCGGTTCGGCTGGGAGGGTGAGCGCGAACCGCGTCTCGGCGTCGGAGCTGACCAGCTCGAGGTGGCCGTCCATGCGCTCCGCCAGCTCGCGCGCGATCGCGAGCCCGAGGCCGCTGCCCGACGCGGTCGTGCCCTCTCCACGGTAGAAACGCTCGAACAGGTGCCGCGCGCTTTCGGGGTCGATGCCGCGACCCTCGTCCGCGACCTCGAGGCGCACCACCCCGTCCTCCGCCGTGACCGCGACGCGCACCTCCGTGCCGTCGGGGTTGTGGCGGATCGCGTTGTCCAGAAGCGCGCGGCCGATCTGCTGGACGCGCTGCTCGTCACCGACCGCATTGGGCAGGTCGGACGGCGGCCGGACGAGCGAGATGCGGCTGCCGTGCCCAGCCGCCAGGCCGCGGAACTCCCGCACCAGGCCGCGGGCCGCCGACGCCATGTCGATCGGCTCGTGCTCGACGTCGAAGGCGCCGGCATCGAGCCGCGAGAGATCCAGCAGGTCGGTCGCCAGCTTGGTCAGGCGCGTCACCTGCTCGCGCATCTGGCGCAGGAAGGCGGCCTGCGTCTCGTCGTCCAGGTCCTCGTCGTCGAGCAGCTCCATGAAGCCGCTGAGCGTGAAGAGGGGCGTGCGCAGCTCGTGCGAGGCGTTGGCGACGAACTCCTTGCGGACGCGGTCGGCCCGGTCGAGACGGACCTGCATCAGGTCGAACGCGCGTGCCAGCTGCCCGAGCTCGTCCGGGCTGGGGTCGCCGATCGGGATGCCGAACTCGCCGAGGGCGATCCGCTGCGCTCCCTGCTCCAGCCTGGACAGCCGCAGCGTGACGGCGTAGGCCGACGCCCATCCGACGAGGGAGGCGACGAGCAGCGCCAGGCCCGTGGCGATCAGGATCCGGCGCTCGACCAGGTCGGCCGTGTCGTCCACGTCGCGCACGGGCTGCGTGAGGACGACGAGGCCGGACCGGCGCACGGTGAACGCGACCATCAGCCGGCCGTTGCTCCGGCGGCTCGCGAACCCGTTGGCCACCGCCTGCCTGACGACGGGGTCGTCGATGTCGACGATCGCTCCCTCGCTGAGCGGTGTGGAGATCACGGTCGCGCCGTCCAGCTGGAACACCGCGACGGTCGCATTCGCCAGCCGCTGGATCCTGTTGACGGTCCTGCGCGTGGACGGAGAGGCGAACTGGTCGCTGCTGATCTGGCGGTTCAGGATCCGGTCCCTGGCCTGCTCGCTGCGAGCCGTGTGCTGCAGTCGCGCCATGCGGTCGGAGATCAGGTTCTGGCGGAGCGAGGGCACCACGTACAGGAACACCACGCCCATGGCGGTCGCGACGACGGCCGCCAGCACCAGGATCAGGCGCAGGCGGAGCGATCTCACGGCGCCGACGCCGGCGCGTCGCGAAAGCGGTATCCCGCGCCGCGCACGGTGAGGATGTACGACGGGTCCGCCGGGTCGCGCTCCAGCTTCTCGCGGAGGTGGCGGATGTGCACGTCGATGGTGCGCGGCTCGCGGTAGGCCGACCCGCCCCAGACCGACTCGAGCAGGGCCTGCCGGCTGTACACGCGCCCGGGGTGCGTCGCGAGCGTCCGCAGCACCTCGAACTCGACGTACGTCAGCTGGACCGCTTCGCCGTCGACCTGCACCGTGCGCTTGGCCGGCTCGATCATCAGACCGTCGACCGAGATCGAGTCCTCGCCGAACGGCCTGCGCTCGGAGAGCAGCGTCGCGCGGCGGAGCATCGCCCGGATCCTGCTTCGGAACTCGCGGATCGAGAACGGCTTGGTGATGTAGTCGTCGGCGCCCAGCTCGAGCCCGAGCACCTTGTCCACCTCGTCGTCCCGCGCGGTCAGCATGATGATGGGAACCGCCGAGGTCGTCCGGAGCCGGCGGCAGACCTCGAGGCCGTCCATCTTGGGGAGCATGACGTCGAGCACCACCAGATCGACGGGCGTTTCGGAGAACCGCTGGAGCGCCTCCTCCCCGTCCCGCGCCGACACCACGCGGTAGCCCTCCCGCTCGAGGGGGAACGTGAGCAGCTTCTGGATCGATTCCTCGTCGTCGACGAGCAGAATCGTGGCCTGGGTCGCCATGCGCCAATGGTAGTTCCGTGGGCGGTTGCGGACCGCAGCCGTGCTATAAGGGCGCGTGCCGCGCCGCGCCGCCACATCACGCCGGCCGCTGGTCTCGTGGCCGCTCTACCGCCTGCTCGCCGTGGTCGCCCTGGTGCCCGTGCTGGTCGCCGCGCTCACCGTGCGAGAGCCCTCGCTGCCGCCGCCGCCGGCGCAGCCGCTGGCCCCGTTCGACGGCGGAGCAGCGGCCACCACCGCGGCGGCGATGCTCACGCTGCCGAAGCAGCGCAACGGGCGCGAGCCCGGCCGAGGCGGCGACCTGGCCGCCGCCGGCTGGATCGCGGAGCAGCTCGGCGCGGCGGGCTGCCGGGTGTCCACGCAGACGTTCGCCGCCGATCTGCCAGGACGCCCGAACGTTCCGATGACGAACGTGATCGGCTACCTGCCGGGCCGGCGCTCGGATCTCGTCGCCGTGGTCGCGCACCACGACGGCATCGGAACGGGTGTGGACGACAACGCAGCAGCGGTCGGCGTGATGGTGGAGCTGGCGCGCGAGCTCCAGCCCCTGGCGCGCGAGCGCGGACTGCTGTTCCTGTCGACCGACGGCGGGACGACGGGCGGACAGGGCGCCGCCTACTTCGCCGGGCACTCGCCGTTCGCCTCGCGCGTCTCGGCCGCCGTCGTGCTCGACTCTCTGGCCGCGCCCTCCGGCACCCCGCTTCGCATCGTGATCCGCCCGGACACGGTGCGCGGCACGTCCCCCACGCTCTTTCGCACCACCCGCGCCGTGGTCGCGCGCGTGACCGGCCGGCCGCCGATCGTGCCGGGGCTGCTGGATCAGCTGTCCGGTCTCGCCGTGCCCTACGCGCTCGGCGAACAGGGGCCGCTGCTGGCGCGCGGCGTGCCCGCCCTCACGCTCACGGCCGGCCCCCCGCCGGATCCGGGCGCCGCCATCACGAGCCTCGATTCCGGGCAGCTCGGCAGCGCGGGCACGGCAATGCTGAACCTGGTCGCCCAGCTGGACTCGGCGTCCACGATCGAGCCGGCCGGGCGGCCGGACGTCTTTCTCGGCACCCGGACGATGCAGGGCTGGCTCGCCGAGACGGCGCTGGTCGCGCTGTTCGCACCGGCACTGGTGACCGTGCTGGACATGACGGCGCGGTGCCGCCGGCGGCGGATACCGCTTGCTCCGGCAGCGTCCGCCCTGACATGGCGCGCGGCCGGCTGGGGAACGTTCCTGGTGGCGCTCTGGCTGCTGCCGGTGCTCCCCGGCGGCCTCGCTTCGGGACTGGACGTCGCGCCGCGGCCGGCCGACATCGGCATCGGCTGGAGCGGGATCGCGCTCGCCGCCGCGGCCGGCCTGCTCGTGTGGCGGTTCGCCGGACGTCCGCGCCTGCTGCCGGTCACACCCGTGTCGGGGGCCGATCGCACGGGCGGCCTGGTCGCCGGCATGCTCGGCCTCGCCTTCGCCGCCACGCTGCTGGTCGCCGTGAACCCGTTCGCCCTCATCCTCGTCCTTCCGGCAGCGCACGTGTGGCTGCTGCTGCCGGCGGCCGCGCGGCTGGGCCGGCGCTTCATGCTGGCCGTCTACGCGTTCGGGTTCACCGGCCCGGCGCTGCTGATCGTCGAGTACGCCACCCGGTTCCACCTCGGCGCATCGACCCCGCGCGCGCTGCTCGCGATGACGGCGAGCGGCTACCTGTCGCCCGTCGTGGCCACCTGCCTGGTGCTCGCGGCTGCCTCGGCGGCGCAGGTGGGGGCGGTGATCGCGGGCCGCTACGCACCTGCACATGAGCCAAAACACGGGTATAACTGAGTCGATGGCCACGCGCACGATGGCGGAGGGCACGGCCGCCGGCCGCGGTGCCCGGCGGCTTCGCCGCCTCTCGAACCTGCTGATCGCTGCGGGGGTCGCCGTGATCCTCTACGCCGGGCTGATCCTCGCCTGGGGCGATCCCGTCACGTGGCTCTGGGCCCACTGGCAGCAGCGTGCCCTGACGAGCCAGTTCCACAACGAGCAGAAGCTGTTCGAGCTGCGGACGCCGCCGCCCGACGACAGCGGCGCACTGGCCGGCATCCGGGGCGACGCCGTTGCGTTCAAGCACTCGCTGAAGGAGGGCCACGCCTTCGGGCGGCTGACGATCGGCCGCATCGGACTCTCCAAGGTGGTCGTCGTCCAGGGGACGACGGCGGGCATCGATGCCGACCTCAGCAAGGGGCCGGGGCACTATCTGAACACCTCGTTCCCGGGAATGGGATCGACGGTGGCGATCGCCGGTCACCGCACGACCTTCGGCGCCTGGTTCCGGCACATCGACGACATCCGCGACGGCGACGCGATCAACCTCGAGATGCCCTATGCGACCTTCCACTACCGCGTCCAGAAGCACAGGGTCGTGGCGAACACCGACTGGGGCATCATCGCGCCGCAGGGCTACGACCGGCTGGTGCTGTCGGCGTGCCACCCCCTGTATTCGGCGTCCCAGCGCTGGGTGGTGTTCGCGCGCGCCGTCTCGGTGACGCTGCCGGGACCGAACGGCCGCACCGTCCCGATCCCAGGCTAGAGCGGCAGGTACTCGACCGGCTCGCCGGCGTCCAGGCTGCCGTCACCGGCCGGGATCAGGGCGATCGCGTCGGCCGTCGCAGCGTGGGCGATCAGGTGCGAGTCCTGGGCGCGCTGGGGGTGCAGCACGGGCCCGGAGCCGTCCGTGCCGAGGCCGCAGCGCACGGCGTGGTCGCGGGTCGCCAGGCGGCGGACCGGCTCCGCGAGGCGGGCCACCGGGCGCGGCCGAGGTGTGGCGCCGGTCATCGCCTCCAGCGCCGCGCGCACGAACAGCTCGAAGCAGACCACGCTCGAGACCGGGTTGCCGGGCAGGCCGAACACCAGCGTGCCGTCCTCGGCGGCGCCGAACCAGAGCGGCTTGCCCGGCTTGTGCCGCACCTGCCAGAACACCTCCCGCACACCGAGCTCCGCCAGGGCGGGCTTCACATAGTCGTGCGGCCCGACCGACACGCCGCCCGAGGACACGACGACGTCGCACGCAGCGAGAGCTTCGGCGAAGGCACGCCGCGTCGCGTCCAGGTCGTCGGACACGGTCGCCGTCGCCGTCACCTCGCCGCCGGCGCGCACGGCCTGCGCGGCGACCGCGACGGTGTTGGACTCGTAGATCTGGCCCGGGGCGAGCGGCTGTCCCGGCCGCACCAGCTCGCTGCCCGTTGCGATGACGGCGATGCGGGGCCGGCGCGCCACCTCCACCTCGGCCACGCCCGCGGCCGCGATCGCGGCGAGGCCCGCCGGACGCAGCACCGTGCCGCGTGACGCGACCACCTCACCCGCCGACACGTCGCCGCCGGCCGGGCGGATCGCGGCACCCGCACGCGGCCGCTCGGCGATCAGCCCGCCCTCCTCGCGCGCGTCCTCGATCGGCACCACTGCGTCCGCGCCCTCGGGCACCGGCCCGCCGGTCGCGATACCCGCGGCCGTGCCCGAGGCGAGCGTCCGGGGGGCATCGCCCGCGGCGATGCGGAACGCGACCGGGACGGGAGCCCCGCCGAGGTCGGCCGCCCGCACGGCATAGCCGTCCATCGCGGACGTGGCGAACGGGGGCAGGCTCACCGCCGCCCGCACGTCGGAGAGCAGCACGCGTCCGGACAGCTCCCAGCCGAGCGGCTCGGTGACGCGGCGGGGCTCCGGGCTGGCGCGCCGGATCTGCTCGAGCGCTTCGGGGACCGAGAGCACGGCGGGAGGCTAGCTAGGTGGTCGGGGGCGGGCCGCCGCTGCCGCCGCCGTTCCCGCCGCCGTTGCCGCCGGAACCGCCGCCGTTGCCGCCGCCGGAACCGTTCGACGTGCCGCCCCCGCCCGATCCGCCGCCGCAGTGCGTGGTGCAGGGCACGTACGACGGGAACTGCGAGTGGAACGGCACCCACGCCACCGGGTGGCGCGGCAGCGGCCACGACGACACCGGCGGGAACTTCTTCGGCTGGAGCGCGAACGCCTTCTCCATGTACGTCCGCCAGATCGTCGCCGGGATGTCACCGCCGAAGGGCGTGTGGCCGTTCAGGTTCGTGAGCGTGATCTCGCCCTTCGGATAGCCCATCCACACGCAGGTCGTCAGGTTGGGCGTGTAGCCGCAGAACCACGCGTCCTTGTAGTCGTTGGTCGTGCCGGTCTTGCCGGACTCGACCCGCCCGTCGGGGAACTGCGCCGTCGCCGCCGCCGTGCCGCAGCAGATGGGGCCCTCGAGCACCTTGTTCGCCTCGTAGGCGACGCCGTCGGACAGCACGCGGCGGCCCGGATTCGGGTACGTGTCGAGCGTCCTGCCGCTCGCGATGCTGCCCACGCTCGTGACGAACTGCGGCGTGTGGCGGATGCCGTTGCCGGCGAGCGTGGAGTAGGCCGCCGCCATCCAGAGCGGCGACACGGGGCTGACGCCGAGCGTGATGGAGGGGTACGGCGCGAGCTCGACCGACTGCGGAATGCCCATCTTGTGCGCCGTGGCGACGATCGACTGGGCGCCGAGGTCGATCGCCAGCCGCGCGAAGACGGTGTTGTCAGAGGCGGCCGTCGCGTCCGCGATGGTACGGGGGGCGTTCAGCTCCTCGCTGTCGGATGCGGTGTCGACGACCCACGGGTTGCTCGGCCCGAGCGCCGTGTTCGGGAACAGGTAGGAAAGGTGGGCGGACAGCTCGCTGGTCGTCTGCGGGTCGTAGCCGTCCGCGATCGAGGTGACGAGCGTGAACATCTTGAAGGTCGAGCCGACCTGCCGGTAGGCCTCGGCCGGGATGTTGAACTGCGACTTCTTGCTGAACGGCACGGAGGCGTCCATGGCGAGCACCTGGCCGTTGCGCGGGTCGATCGAGACCAGCGCGGCGGCGGGCGCCCCCGACCAGTTCATCATCGTCTTCAGGGTCGTGTGCGCCGCCTGCTGGAGATGGGGGTCGAGCGTCGTGCGGATCGCCAGGCCGCCCTTGCGGACGGTCTGGTGCCCGAGCTTGTCCTCCATGGTCTGGCGCACCCAGGCGACGAAGTACCCGTTGTCCCCGCCCGTCTCGTCGAGGTACCTGCCCGGGTGCGTGCCGAGCGGCGACGAGGCGGCCCGGTCGTACTGCTCCCGCGTGATGTCGCCCTGGGCGAGCATGGCCGCCAGCACCTCATTCCGCCGCGCCTTCGCCGCCGCCCTGTTCGAGAGCGGGTTGTAGGTGATCGGATTCTGCGGCAGGCCCGCCAGCACAGCCGCCTGACGGAGGTTCAGCTGCTTGCAGTGGACGTCGAAGTACCGGAGGGCGGCCGCCTCGCAGCCGTACGTGACGGCGCCGTAGGGCACCACATTCAGGTACTCGGTCAGGATGCGGTCCTTCGACCACGAGTCGGCCATCTGCATGGCCAGGTAGGCCTCACGGATCTTGCGCGTGAACGACTGCTCGTCCGAGAGGTAGAGGTTGCGGACGAGCTGCTGCTCCAGGGTGGACGCCCCCTGCTGGATCGACCCCGCCTGGACGTTGTCGAGCACCGCGCGCACGATGCCCTGGTAGTCCAGGCCGCCGTGGTCGTAGAAGCGCTTGTCCTCGATGTCCACCGTCGCCGCCTTCAGCCAGGGTGAGATCCTGTCGCTGGGCACGGGCGTGCGGTTCTCGGTGGACGAGATCGTTTCGAGCAGGTTGCCGTTGCGGTCGAAGATCTGCGAGTTGATGCCGGGCGGGTCGGGCTTCAGGGTGTCGATCGACACCCCGGCGAGCGTGTCGTGGACGAAGATCGCCCCCGCCACGGCGCCGGACGCGAGCACGAGGACGACCGCCACGGCCAGCGACACGGCGAGCGTCACGAGCATCGACCGGCGGCTGCGCCGGCGCTCGACGTTCCGGCGCTTGCGCCGCTTGGCGGCGACATGAGCGAGCACGTCGTCGTACGAGCCACGCCGGTCGCGCTGGGTCACTTGACGACCGCCGGGTCGACGTCGCCGAACACGCCCTCGTCCGCCAGCCGGGAGAGCGAGCGCTCGCGCAGCCACGCGGCGGTGGCCGCGGCCGTCGCGGGGTCGGGAACCCAGACGCCGACCGAGAAGACGGCGCCGGTCTCGGTCAGGTCGGACACCGACACCCCCGGATCCGGGCGGTCGCCCATGCGGCCGGGCGCGAGGGCGACCAGCTCCCCCAGCACCTCCCGGACGCGGCCCGCGTCAGCGGTCAGCGGCACGGTGACGCGCAGCTGGGCCAGGCTGACCGCGTCGATCAGCGTGTGGTTGGTCACGCGCGAGTTCGCGAGCTCCTCGTTGGGGATCAGCACACGCCTATTGTCCGCGGTTCGCAGCCGCGTGTATGTGAGGCCGATGTCCTCGACCTGGCCCTCCACGTCGCCCAGCTGCACACGGTCGCCGAGCCGCACGGGCTGGTTGATCGCGATCATCACGCCCGCCACGAAGTTGGCCAGGGTCGAGCGCGCCGCGAACCCGACGGCCAGCCCGATCACGGCCGACGAGGCGAACACCGTCTGCGCGTACGCGCGCGTCGACGGGATGTTGAACAGCACGGCGCCGATCGCCAGCACGAGAATCACTGCGGACGCGATCCTGCGGAGCAGTCGGTACCGCGTCTGCAGCATCGCCTGGTCCGCGGCCGGCAGGCGCTCGGAGAACCGGCGGCCGTAGCGGACCAGCAGCCAGTCGACGATCCACAGCGTCAGGAGACCGCCGCCGGCGATCGCAATCGTCGGCCAGTTATCGCTCAGCCACTCGCCCGTCGTAGATCACCTTTCCGGAGGCGAAGTCGATCAGACCGACGGTCACGGCCGGCCCGTCGCGGCCTCGCCGTCCCGTCACCTTCCACACTAGCCGTGAGTTCGTCGGCACCTCCGCGCTCCCCTGCAATGTCCGCAGACGCACGCGCCGGTCGGGGAGCCACAGCAGCGCTACCCGTTCCGGGCGCAGCGTGCCGTCGTCGAACGTCCTCAGCGCGATCCTCCGCGCGGCGGCCGGGTCGTCCGCCGCAGCGCCCCCCCGCTCGCGGGCGACTTCGACCACGAAACGCCACCCATCGAGGGGGTGCGAGAGGAAGTCGACGGGCTCACCGGGACCGGTCGAACGGCGGGCCAGCTCGGCCGGCACGTAGACCACGGCGCCGACCACGACCACGGCCAGAAAGGCCCAGAACAACCAGCTTCGACGGCGCACCGGCGAACAGTACAATCGCGCCGCATGCCGACCCGCCTGACCCTGCTCGCCGCGCTCGCGCTCCTGTGCGCATCGTGCGGGTTCAAGTCGGAACCGACGGGCCTTCTGGCCGCCTACCCGCAGACGGTGCGCGACGCGATCGGCCACGAGGTGCGCATCGACGCGGCGCCCCACAAGATCGTCTCCCTCGACCCAGGCATGACCGCGGCGATGTACGCCATCGGTGCAGACCGCCTGCTCGTCGGGCGCAGCGGCCTGGAGACCTACCCGAAGAAGGCGCTTCACCTTCCCGTGATGGTGAAGGACGGCAAGCCGGACGCTCGCGCGATCGCGACGGCAGGCCCGGACGTCGTGCTCGTGCCGTCCTCGATGGCACCCACCGTGGGGGATGTGGACGCGCTGCAGCGCAAGGTGGCGGCCGTGGTGTACGTGGTGGGCGGCAGGTCAGTGGCCCAGGTCGAGAACGACATCACCGAGCTCGGGCTGATCACGAACCACCCGTCCGCCAGCCGGACGATTGCGGCCGGGATGCAGAACGCGGTGCGGCGGATCCACGCTGCCGTGGCAGGCGAGCCGCCGGTACGGGCGTTCGTCGACCTCGGCTTCGCCTACACCATCGAGCGGGGCAGCATGGCGTCCGATCTCCTGCGGCTCGCGGGCGGCGCGAACGTCGCGGCGGAGCTCGACCCGGCGCAGCGGGTGACCGGCGCTCAGCTGGCCACGCTCGCGCCCGAGGTCTACATATCGGTCGGCGACACGGGCGCCACGCTGAAGCAGCTCGCCCACCGCACGGCCACGGCACATATCCCCGCGGTGACCGGCAAGCGGGTGGTCAGCCTGCCCGGCGGGGTGCTCAGGGAGGATGGCCCACGGGTCACGGCCGCGCTCGCCCGCATCGCGCGGATCCTGCACCCGGACGCCCGCATCCAGGGATGACGCGCTACCGGGCGGTGCTGTTCGACGCCTTCGGCACGCTGATCCGGCTCGACCGCCCGTCGGAGCGGCTGATCCGGGCGGTCCACGACCGGTTCGGCCGCAAGGTGTCGCCCGGGGACGCACGGGCGGCCGTGCGTGCAGAAATCGAGCACTACGCCGCCCACTGCGGGTCGGCCCGCGACGAGCGCACGGTCTCCGAGCTGCGCTTGCAGTGCGCCGCGCTGTTGGCCGCCCGTCTCGGCCTCGAGCTCACCGCCGGTCAGTCGCTCGCCCTGCTCGACGACGCGATCGTGCTGCGCCCCTACCCGGACGCCGCGCGCGCGCTGGACGGCGTGCGCCGCGCCGGGCTGGCGGCGGCGGTCGTGTCCAATGGCGACTGGTCGCTCGGTGAGACGCTTCGCGGCGCCGCCCTGACGGTCGACGCGGTGGTCGACTCGGCCACCGCCCGCGCCGCGAAGCCGGATCCGGCGATCTTCCTCCGGGCCCTCGACCTGCTGGGCGTCGGCGCCTCCGAGGCGCTGCACGTAGGCGACTCCGACGAGACCGACGGGGCGGGGGCGGCCGCCGCAGGCATCGACGTGGTCATCCTCGACCGGAGCCCAACGCCCAGGCCGGGGACGATCGGCTCGCTGGACGACCTCGCGGGGCGGCTCCTGTGAACGAGCGGGACGGCCCGCGCATCTCGCCGCTCTGGCTGATCGCACCCGCGCTGCTGATCGTCTCGAACGTCGTCCTCCTGAACACCGCGTCCACCACGTCGACGCGCAACGGCGTGTACCGGCCCTCGGTGGTCGCGGGCGCGCTCGTGTCCGCGGCGGTGTTCGGCGGCTATGCCCTAGTGGCCGCGCGCGCGTCCCGGGTGCCCGTGCGCGAGGCGCTCGCGCTTCGCCGGCCCCGCCCGAGGTCGCGGCCGGGGCTGCTCGTGGCCGGGGCGGTCGTCGGCATCTCGGCCGTCAGCCTGGCTCTGGAGCCGTTTCTCCACGGCGACCGCGACCAGGGCCTGACGCCCACCCGCGGACCGCACGGCGGTGAGTGGGCAACGCTCGCGGCGGCGCTGGTCGTGCTCGGCGTGGTCGTGCCGCTCTGCGAGGAGCTGCTCTTCCGCGGGCTGGGATTCGCGGCACTCGGGCGCTATGCCGTGCCCGGCAGCGCCATCGGCTTCGCGCTCGCGCACGGACTGCTGGCCCTGATCGTCCCCGTCCTCGTCGCCGGGATCGTCCTCGCCGAGCTGCGGCGGCGGACGGCGTCGCTCTGGCCAGTCGTCGCAACGCATGCGACGATCAACCTGGTCGGCATCGTGCTCGCGCTCCTCACCGTGTGAGCGGAGCGCAGGGCGTAGACTGGCGCGACCATGGACCCGTCCGCCGATCCCACCGTCGCCGAGTTCCGCGATCGCATCGGCGCGGTCGACGCCGACATCCTGAACGCGGTGAACCGCCGGGTGGAGCTGGTCTCCCAGCTGCACGCCCACAAGCGGGCGCACGGCTATCCGATGATCGACGCCGACCGCGAACGCCGCCTGATCGCGTCGCTGGCAGAGGCGAACCCAGGCCCACTCTCGAACGAGCGGCTGGCGGAGCTGTACCGCCTGCTGCTCGAGATCTGCACCGGAGAGGCCGCGCGCCTGGCCGGGCAGGTCTGACCGCACACGTACGGATATCCGAACCACGAACGCGGGATAGCCCGCGGGCGGTTGCCGCCCGAGCACGAGAGGATGCACCCGACATGCGAACCCAGGAGGACATCGTGACCACGCCCGTCGAACCGCCCGCGGCAGACGTGGTCGTCGCCGCACATGACGTCACCCGCATCTACGGCGAGGGCGACGCCCTCGTCCACGCCCTTCGCGGCATCGACCTCGACATCCCGCGCGGCCAGTTCACCGCCGTGATGGGCCCGTCCGGCTCCGGCAAGTCGACGCTCATGCACATCCTCGCCGGCCTCGACCGCCCGACATCCGGCAGCGTCCGGATCGAGGGCGAGGAGATCACCGCGATGGGCGACCAGGAGCTGACGCTCCTGCGCCGGCGGCACATCGGGTTCATCTTCCAGTTCTTCAACCTGCTGCCCATGCTCACCGCAGAGGAGAACATCGTGCTGCCGCTGCGCATCTCCGGGCGGTCGGTGGAGCGGGAATGGATCGACGAGGTGATCGGCAAGGTCGGCCTCGCCGACCGGCGCACCCACCGCCCGGCGCAGCTCTCGGGCGGCCAGCAGCAGCGGGTCGCCATCGCGCGCGGCCTCGTCTCCCGGCCGACGGTCATGTTCGCCGACGAGCCGACCGGCAACCTCGACTCGACCACGAGCGAGGAGATCCTGAACCTGATCCGCGAGGCGGTCGAGTCCTACGGGCAGACGACGCTCATGGTCACGCACGACGCGCGGGCGTCCGCCATGGCTGACCGCATCGTGTTTCTGGCCGACGGCCTGATCGTGCGCGACCAGGGCCGCGCCAGCGCGCAGGACGTGCTCGCGGCGATGGCCGAGGTGGCCGGGGCATGATCGGCGTCGCCCTCCGCGGGCTCCTCGGCCGCAAGACGCGCGCGGTGCTGACGGCCATCTCGATCGTGCTGGGCACGGCGATGATCACCGGGACGTTCATCGTGCGCGACCAGATCACGGGCGCGTTCCAGGAGATCCTCGGCAACGAGCTCTCGAAGACGGACGTCCTGCTCTCGAAGCAGACCGCGTTCACCAGCGACCAGGGCGCCCAGGCCGGCCCGCTGCCGGCCTCGCTGATCGGTCAGGTTGCGAGGGTGCCGGGCGTGGCCAAGGCCGAGGGCCAGGTTCAGGCGCTGGGCGCGCTGGTCGTCAAGGGCTCGTACGCCGGCTCCAAGACGGGCGCACCCAGCTTCGTGCTGTCGGCGCTCTCGAGCACCTTCGATCCCTACAGGTACTCGCAGGGACACGAGCCGCAGGCCTCGGGGCAGGTCGTGGTCAACTCCAAGCTGGCCGACGACGAGCACCTGCGCATCGGACAGCACGTCCAGCTGGCGACGGCCGTGGGTCTGCGACCCGTGACCATCGTGGGCGTGTTCAAGCTCGGCACGGCCTCCACGATCGGCGGCGCGACGATCGTCGGCACGACCTTCGACGACGCCCAGCAGTGGTTCGACCGGGTCGGGCGCACGTCGACGATCTCGGTCAAGGCCGACCCGGGCGTCAGCCCGACGCAGCTGAAGCGGCGGCTGATCGCCGCCGTGCCGCACGACGTCAAGGTGCAGACCGGGCCCGAGGCGGCCGCCGAGCAGGCACAGCAGACCTCGAGCGGCATCACCGACTTCCTGACGCCGCTGCTGCTCGCCTTCGCCGGCGCCACCGTCTTTGCCGGTGCCTTCATCATCTTCAATACGTTTGCGATCACGGTCGCGCAGCGCACGCGTGAGTTCGCGATGCTGCGGACGATCGGCGCGAGCCGGCGCCAGGTGCTGCGCTCCGTGCTGCTCGAGGCGCTCCTGATCGGGCTGCTTGCGTCGGTGTCCGGGATCGTTGCCGGAATCGGGTTCGCCAAGCTGCTGGACGTGGCATTCGACGCGGTCGGGTTCGGCCTGCCGACGGCGCCGATCCACCTCGGCCTGCTCACCGTCGCGCTCCCGCTCGCCGTCGGCACCACGGTCGCGATCCTCGCCGCGATCGGGCCGGCGTTCCGCGCAACCCGGGTGCCGCCGATCGCAGCGCTGCGGGAGGGAGCGGAGCTGCCGCCGTCGGCGCTCGCCCGTCACGCGACCGTCATCTCCTCGGCGCTCGGCCTGGTGGGCCTGGGCAGCATCGTCGACGGCGTCTTCAACAAGGGCAGCGTGGTGCACGCGGTGTCCGGCCTCGGCTCGACGGCGAGCATCCTGATCAGCATGGCGGGCGGCGCGATCTTCTGCTTCCTCGCCGTCGCGATCCTCTCGTCCCACATCGTCCAGCCGCTGGCACAGGTGATCGGCGCGCCGCTGGCCTTCCTGATCCGCATCGGCGACGCGGTCGGAGCGGTCGTGCAGCGTATCCCCTACATCGGCCACGGCTGGTACCTCGTGCGACGGACGGTCTCCTACCTGCTCGCGCTGCTGCTGTTCCTGCTGCTGGGCGGCATGGTCGCGGGCGTGCTCAGCCTCGTCGCCAAGCCGCTCGGGCTGGTTGCAGGGGTGATTGCGCTCGTCATCGCGATCGTCGCCGTCGCGCGCATCTGGCGGCGCAGCGAGACGGAGTGGCCGCCGGAGCAGCCCTCGCCGCTGACCAGCCAGCTCGCGCGGGAGAACACCGCCCGCAACCCAGGCCGCACGGCGGTCACCTCGTCATCGCTGATGATCGGCGTCGCCCTCGTCGTCTTCGTCGCCGTGTTCGTCAACGGCTTCAAGGACTCGTTCCTGGGGGCGCTCGACAACTCGGTCAGCAGCGACCTGATCATCCAGTCCAACAGCTTCTCGGCGATCCCCAAGGAAGCTGTGCCGGCGCTGCAGGCCGTGCCGCAGGTCGAGACGGCCACCGGCGTGCAGTTCACCGAGGCACGGATCAACAACGGCGGGACGGACACGGTGAACGGGATCGACCCGGGCGACATCAACCAGGTCTACCGCTTCAACTGGCAGAAGGGGTCGGACGCCGTGCTCGGCAGATTCCAGGGCAACAAGGCGCTGGTCGAGGAGCAGTTCGCCAAGTCGCACAACCTCGACATCGGCAGCCGGTTCCGCCTCACGAGCATCGAGGGAACGAAGCTGACCCTCACGGTGGCCGGCCAGTACAAGGATCCGAACCTGATGCCCGGCGTCACCATCCCGGCCGATACGTTCGACACCTGGACGACGAACAACGATCCGGCCCTGATCCTCGCCACCTTCCGGCCCGACGTCAGCACGGCCGACGGCAAAGCGGCCGCGAAGCAGGCGCTGAGGCAGTTCCCGGTTGCGGAGGTGCGGACGAACGCGGAGTACAAGTCGAACATCCAGGATCAGGTAAACGGCTTCCTGTACTTCCTCTACGTGCTGCTCGCGATGATCGGCATCATCTCGCTGGTCGGCATCATCAACACGCTGGCGCTGTCGGTGTTCGAGCGGACGCGGGAGATCGGGATGCTGCGGGCCGTCGGGACGACCCGGCGGCAGCTGCGCCGGACGGTGCGCTACGAGAGCGTGATCACGTCGGTGATCGGCGGGCTGCTCGGCGTCGCCGTCGGGCTCGTGTTCGGCTGGATCCTGACGAAGGGCCTGAGCGACCAGGGCATCAAGTTCTCGGTGCCGGTCTCGTTCATCATCGTCGTGCTGATCGTGGCGGCCCTCGCGGGCGTCGTGGCGGCGATCATGCCGGCCCGCCGCGCGGCGCGGCTCGACGTGCTCGAGGCGCTGCAGTACGAATGACGTTGAACGCGATAGCGCGCGCACCGCGCGACCGCGCACTCCTCGAAGCGAGCTCCGCCCGACGGCGGCGAAGCGAGCGCCCTCAGGCCGGCTCCGGCTCCGCGAACCGGCGGGCGGCGCGCGGCCGCACGAACACCGAGCTGCCCTGCTCGATCCCGAGCTCGGCCGCTTCGCCGCGCGTGAGCTGAGCGGTCAGCTGCTCGCCGCTGTCGAGCGCCAGGATCACGCGCACCTCGAAACCGAGGTGGACGACGCGCTCGACGACGGCCGACTGCGTGGTGCCGTTGGGAGCGTGGCGGATCTCGATGTCGTGCGGTCTGACGAGCGCATCGCCCAGCTCGCTGACCGGGCCGACGAAGCTCATCACGAACCGGTTCACCGGATGCTCGTACAGCTCGCGCGGCGGGCCCTCCTGCTCGATCCGGCCCTTGTGCATGACGACGACCGAGTCGGCCACCTCCATCGCCTCCTCCTGGTCGTGCGTGACGATCACGGTCGTCACGTGCACCTCGTCGTGCAGCCGGCGCAGCCACTCGCGCAGGTCCTTGCGGACGCGTGCGTCGAGCGCGCCGAACGGCTCATCCAGGAGCAGCACCTCCGGCTCAACCGCCAGCGCACGGGCCAGCGCCATGCGCTGGCGCTGGCCACCGGAGAGCTGCGAGGGGTACCGGTCGCCGAGGCCGTCCAGGTGGACGAGCTCGATCAGCTCCGCCACGCGGCGGCGGATCTCGGCCTTCGGCCGCTTCCGGATCTCGAGGCCGAACGCGATGTTCTTCGCCACCGTCATGTGCTTGAACGCGGCGTAGTGCTGGAACACGAAGCCGACGTCGCGGCGGTGCGCCGGCAGCCGGGACACATCGCGGCCGTTCAGGCTGACGGACCCGGTATCCGGCTCCTCCAGCCCGGCGATGACGCGGAGCAGCGTCGACTTGCCGCTGCCCGAAGGACCGAGCAGGGCCGTCAGGGAGCCGTCCGGGATCTCGAGTGAGACGTCGTCCAGCGCGACGAAATCGCCGAACCTCTTGGTCACGTTGAGTGCGGTGATCGCCATGGTGCCTATGCCTCCGAACGCGGTTTGAACAGGGTCATCAGCAGCACGGTGGCGAGCGCGATCATCGCGAGCACCACGGACACCGAGTAGGCGCCCTGCTTGTCGAAGCTCTCGTAGGAGCGGGACACGTAGACGGTGGCCGACTCCGAGCCGCCGATCACGTTGCCCGAGACGACGGCCACGGCGCCGTACTCGCCGATCGCCCGTGCCGTCGTCAGGATCACGCCGTAGATGACGCCCCAGCGAATGGCCGGCAGCGTGATGCGGCGAAACGTCGTGAACGCGCCGGCGCCGAGCGTGGCGGCCGCCTGCTCCTGCTCCTGCCCGATCTCTCTGAGCACCGGCATCACCTCGCGGGCGACGAACGGCAGCGATACGAACATCGTCGCCAGCACCATGCCGGGCAGCGAGAAGATCACCGTGATTCCCTGCTGCGCCAGGTCGGAGCCGAACCAGCCGGTCTCGCCGTAGGTCAGGATCAGCGCCAGGCCGACGACGACCGGCGAGAGCGCGAACGGCAGGGCGAGGATCGCATTGACCACCGTCGCGCCCGGGAACCGGTGGCGCACGAGCATGATCGCGATGACGATCCCAAACAGCGTGTTCAGCGGCACGACGATGGCGGCGATCTCGACCGTCAGCCGCAGCGCGTGCACCGCGTCGGGCTGGCTGATCGCCGTCCAGAACGGGCTGAAGCCGTCCTTGAAGGTGTGCCACAGGATCATGCCGACGGGCACGACCAGGAGCAGTCCCAGGTAGCCGAGCGCGACGATGCGCAGGCCCCATCTAGCGATCATGACGCGCCCCCCATCGCTGCAGCAGGCTGATGCCGATCAGGATCAGCAGCGCGATCGCGAGCAGCAGGATCGAGATCGCCGCCGCGCCGGCGGGATCGTCGCTCTCGATCCGCCCCCGGATCAGCACCGGAACGACCTGCGTCTTGAACGGCACGTTGCCCGAGATCAGCACCACCGAGCCGTATTCGCCGAGCGCCTTCGCGAACGCGAGAGCGCCGCCCGACAGGATCGCCGGCAGGAGGTTCGGCAGGACGATGCGCCGGAACGCGGTCACCGGGCGGGCACCGAGCGAGGCCGCCGCATGCTCCATCTCGCGGTCGAGCTCGAGCAGCACCGGCTGGACGCTGCGCACCACGAACGGCAGCGTCTCGAACATCAGCGCCAGGATGATGCCCGCCCGGGTGTACGCGACGTTGATGCCTACGGGCGAGCCCTGCCCGTAGAGCAGGAGCAGCACCACGCCGACCACGATCGTCGGCAGCGCGAACGGCAGGTCGACCAGGGCGTTGACCACTCCCTTGCCGACGAAGTCGTCCCGGACGAGCACCCAGGCCAGGATCGTCCCGAACACGCCGTTCAGGACGACGACCGCCAGTGCGACGCCGATCGACAGCTTCAGCGCCGCCTCCGCGTCCGGCGCCCGGATCGCGTGCAGGAAGCCGCTCGCGCCGGTGGCGTGCGCCTGCCAGGCCAGCGCGGCCAGGGGCAGGAGCACGATCAGGCTGAGGTACAGCACCGCCGTCCCCGCCGCCAGCCCGGGGAGGGCGGCGGCGGGGTTGACGGAGCCTGCGCGTGGAGCGCTAGCTGCTGGTCGAGACACCAATCGACTGCTCCACCTTGGCCATGATCCCCTTCTCAGGATCGAAGAAGTCCGTCATGACCTTGTCCCATCCGCCCACGTCGTCGATCGTGAACTCCTGCGACGGGGTCGGGAAGGAGTACTTGCCGGTGACGCCGGAGACGACCGGCCGGTAGCCGTTGTCCGCCCAGATCTTCTGCGCGGCCGGCGTGTAGAGGTACTGCAGGAACTTCTGCGCGGCCGGCGGCGCGTCCTTCGTGACCGCGGCGACCGTCTCGATCTTGATCGTCTGGTCGGGGATCACGTAGTCGACGTCGGCGCCCTTCGACTGCGCGCGGATGGCCTCGTTCTCGTACGACAGGAGCACGTCGCCCTTGCCGTTCGTGAACGTGGTCAGCGCGTCGGCGGCGCTGTCGTCCTGCACCGGCACCTGCTTGAACAGCTGAAACAGGAACTGCTTTGCCTGCGCGGGCGTCTTGCCCTCCTTCAGCTGGGCTCCGTACGCCGCCATGACGTTCCAGCGAGCGCCGCCCGAGGTGAACGGGTTGGGCGTGATCACCTCGACGCCCGGCTTCAGCAGGTCGTCCCAGGTGTGGATGCCCTTGGGGTTGCCCTTGCGGACGACGAAGCTCACCACCGAGTCGACCAGCGCGCCGTGGTACTGGTTCTGATCCCAGCTGGCCGCGACCTTGCCGTCGTCGACCAGCCGCTGGACGTCCGGCTGCAACGCGAAGTGGACGAAGTCGGCTCCCTGGCCGGCATCGACCGCGCGGCTCTGGGCGCCTGACGGTCCGTAGGACTGCGAGAAGCTCACGTCCTTGCCGGCGGCGGTCTGGTTGAACGCCGAGATCAGGGCCGCATACGCGTCAGCGGGCGTCGAGTAGGCGACCAGCTCGATCTTGCTCGACGAGCCGCCTCCGCCGCTGCTGGAGCTGCTGCCGCCGCACCCGGCCGCGACCAGGACGGCCGCCACGAGCGCGAGTGCGAACGCCCGTATTTGTATTCTATACAACTTGTCCCCTTTGTCTATTGACTTTGTTGACTTCATCAAAGTACCCTTGGACCGCTGAATCGTCAAGCGGGAACTGAACAAGGGAGCTAGTGGCCAGTGCGCGAGCACGTGATCGGAACGAACCTACGGCACCTCGTCGGCATGCACGATCTGCTGCAGCGCGAGGTCGCGGCCTACGTCGGGCTTTCCCCACAAGGTCTGTGGAATATCTTGAACGGCCGCTCCGAGCCGAGGTCGCGCACCGTCCGCGACTGCGCTCACGCGTTCGGCATCACGATCGACGATCTCTTCTCGGACACCGGCACGTGCCTGCGCGCGGCTGCCCGAAGCTACGAGCGCGCGCCGATCAGGTCGCTGGCCGACCCGACCCTCGCGAACGGCACCGCCGGCTGACGTCACGACCCGGCGTAGGCCGGGTAGTCCTGCCGCACGGCTGCCAGCACGCCGGTCACGTACGCGCCGCCGGCGCAGCCCCTGCACCAGTTGGAGGCGTTGATCGCCTGCGCCGTGACGGCCGGGTCGGCGCACCGGCGCAGGCGGTACAGGATCCAGCCGTACCCCTGGCTGTCGTAGCCCCCCTGCAGGGTGGCCACGGTGGCGGCCAGCCCCGACTCCAGCGAGGGGTAGTTCCGCACGCCGACGGTGTTGAAGGAGGTGGCTCCCGGGGCGGCGAGCGTCGTCGCAAGCGGGTTGAACGCGGCGCCGGTGTTCTCGGCCGTCTGCCAGGTCACCAGGGCCAGCAGGTTGTTTCCGCAGACCGGCGCCTGCACGGTGCGCAGGAGCGCGGCCGCCCATGCCTCCCGGGTCGCGTTCGAGCCGCCCGCCGATCCCGGCACGGCGCCGCGCAGGGCATCGACCAGCGCAAGCTCCCGCCGCCGCTCCTCCTTCGCGCTGTCGAGCCGGCGCTGGAGGGTTGTGAGCTGGGGCAGCGCACGCTCGGCGGCCGCCCGCCGCTGCTCCGCGTGCAGCCGACGCTCGGCCGCGTCGACCGCCGCCCCGATGGCCAGCCGCTCGCGCATCTGGTCGACGTAGGCGCCGTCGCCGAGCGCCGGCATCCGAGCCCCGGCCACCCGCGCCTGGAGCCGCGAGAGGCGGTCCGCCGCTCGCTGCAGCCGCGAGGCGCTGCTCGCGACGGCGGACCGCTGCGCCGCCACGGCGGCGCGGTCGTCGTGCACCCGGGCGGTCAGCGCGCCGGCGCGCTCGATCGCCTGCCACAGCGTCGGAGCGTCGTCCGCGGAGGCGCGCGCCGTCCCGGCGGTGAGCCCCAGCACGGCCGCGATCGCCGCCACGGCGACCACGCGGGCGGTCACGGTGAGGCGCCCTCGACGGAGGAGACCTGCAGCCGTCCCTGCACCGAGCCGACGTGGTAGGTGAGGCTGAGCGGCAGCTTCGGCGTGTACCGGAAGACGCCACCCGGCTCGATCGGCCCCGACCGCACGGCCTGATGGTCGAACGCCACACGTTGCGTCGACCCCGAGACGTTCCGGAACACGATCGGCTTGCCGACCAGCGACACGAGCCACAGCGGCCGCACGCCGCTACCGGTGATCAGCACGGTCTGGCCGGTGTCGAAGTTGGGATCGATCCGCGCCGACGTTGCCGCCGGCGTGGAGGGCGGCCGCACGTCGGTGCCTGCGGCGCTCGAGCCCCCGCATCCGGCGGCGGCAGCCGCCAGCGCCAGGATGCAGACGGCGCGGATCACAGCGTCCCCGGAAGGAACCGGCTGAGGTTCTGGTACACGAGGTAGAGCAGCATGAGCAGCGGGGGCGTGGTCACGAGGTGCGCGGCCATCCGCGGCCACGCACGGTAGGCTCGGACGGCGCCGACGGTCAGGCCGGCGAGGGCCGCGAGCCAGATCAGCGCCAGGTACAGCCCCGCGACGTCGCCGCTCGTCCCGAGCTCGTCCGACGACGCGGCAGCCGGCGGCCGCGTGGCGACGGCAAGCGGGTCTCCCTTCAGCGTCGCGGTCACGGCCCGGCGGTCGCTGCCGAAGGCGGAGGCCGAGGTGACCAGCGTCAGCCGGCTGTCGCTGCTCGGCCCGACTACGTCGGGCTCACCGGGCTTCACCACGGCCACGCCCGTGACCGTGTAGGTGAAGTGTCCCTGGCCCGTCAGCACGTCGATCGTGTCACCCTCGGCGAGCCGGCCGATGTCCGCGAACGGGCCGCCGTAGGTGAGCCGGTGGCCGACGACGACGGCGTTGCCGAACTCCCCCGGGAGCGGCGAGCTGGGCAGGTGGCCGGGCCCCTGCTTCAGATCCTCGGGCGAGCTGCCCTGCACGACCACCTGTTCGAGCCCGATCGCCGGGATGCGCACGACCGCCACGGGGCCATTCTCGACCGGTGTGTCGGGTGCGTCGAACTGGCCGGCGGCCAGCCGCTGCTGGAACGTCGACAGCAGCACTCGCTGGCTGCGGCGCTCGAGCTGCCCGGTGTAGACGAACTCGTAGGCGATGAACAGCGCCACCGCGAGGCTCAACGCCACGAGCGCGGTGCCGGCGATGCGGAGCAGCTGCGCCGGCTCGGGCGCCGCGCGGGCGAACGCCCCCGGCGCGGCGGGGACCGCGCCTGCCCCTACCGCGGCCGGAGCGGGAGCCGGGACGGCCGGCGCGCCGGCGCTCACGGCGTTGAGCCGCCGCCGCTCGCGCTCGGCCAGCTCGTCGATCACCTCGCGTATCCGCCCGGCAGCCTCCGCGAGCCGCTGACGCTGGTCGTCGGTCACGGCCGCCGGCTGGGCGTCGCGCGCGAGGCGCTCGAGCGACAGCGCAAGGCTGGCCATCATCAGATCGTCGTCCGTTCCCTGGGGCTGCTCGGGCTTCGCGAGCCCGCGCTCCAGCACGCTCACGCCCACCGCGATGCGCCGCAGAGCGTGCTCGGGCTCGTCGCCCTCATCCGGCGGCGACAGCAGCAGCATGCGCTCCTGCTCCGCGCTCATCGCGCCCACCTCCAGAAGCCGGCCGCGTGCCGCACGGTGCCGGCGAGCCCACCGCCGCCGGTGCCGGAGGCGCCGAGCAGCATCAGGCCGCCGATCAGGCCGAGCCCGCCGATCGCGATCAGCGACGGGAGCACGAGCCGCCCGGCCGATGCTGCCAGCGTGGCCGACGGAAGCCCCGTCGCTGTTCCGTTCGACGATCCGCCGGCGCCCTTCCCGCCGCCCGGCGCGTCGCCCGGGTCGGGCGGCGGCGCCGTGCCGAGGTCAGGTGGTGTGATGCCGCCGGTGTAGGGGGCGCCGCCGCCATCGGTACCGCCGCCGGGCCCGGTGCCGCCACCGCCGCCGACCACCGGCGTCGTGCCGGGGATCTGGTCGACGATCCCCTCGGTGGCGGCGACGAGCGACTTCGGCAGCGGCAGGTAGCCTCCCGGAATGCGGGTGCGGCCCGCCGTGACTGCGTAGTGCAGGAAGCCGCGCAGCGTCGTCCCGGTCGCGTCCGAGATGCCCGACGTGGGTGCGGTCAGGTACGAGACGAACGGCATCGGGTACGCCTTGGGATCCTTCGTCGCGTAGTCCGGCTCGAGCAGCCCGTCCGAGCCCTTGGCTGCGTGGTGGAGGGCGGCGGTGATGGCGGCCGGCGTGGCCTTGACGAACTTCCCGGCGGCGTTCTGGATGCGAGCGACGGGAAGCCCGTAGTACGCCGCCTCGCTGGAGTCGACGAAGCCGATGTAGCCGTCGCTGAAGTAGTCGTTGTTGTTCTGCACGGTGACCGGGTCGGCGATCGCATCGGCCAGCGCGTCGCCCCCGACGATGCCCGCGTTCTGGGTGACGTAGTTGAGGGGGTAGTCCGTGCCGGCGCCGGGCCAGTCGGATGGAAGGCCGGCTCCGCCCTCCGCACTCAGCCACGACGTGAACTCGAGGTTCGCGACCGAGTGGTCTCCGCGGACGAGCGGGCGCACCAGCGGCGGGAACACGTGGCCCGGGTTGAGCGCGTTGATCTCGGGGTCGGTGTGCCAGTTGCTGATCTGCCCGGTGAAGATCTTCGCCACCAGCTCGGGCGTCAGCTTCAGATTCGTGACCTGGGATCCGGGGGCAGCGTGCTCGGGGTCCTGGTCGAATATCTTGTAGGCCACCACGAGCGCGGACGCCGTCACCGGCGCATAGGAGAAGCTCTTGCCTGCCGACTGCAGCTGCGAGAGCTGATCCGCGCTGAACGGCTCGCCCGTCACCGCGAAGTCGTTCAGCCCCTTGACGAAGTTGTCCATGCCGTCCGGCGAGTTCGCGGGGATGTAGTTGACGCCGAGGCGCGCGGGCGGCTGACAGATCTGGACGCCCCAGTCGAACATGGCATGGTTGGCCTGGTTGGCACCCCCGCCCGAGAGCGCGGCCCCGCGCGGCTTCGGGCAGCCGCTCGGCGTCCGGGCGAAGTGCAGCGGGCGCAGGATGCCCGGATGCAACGAGGACCCCGAGAAGACCCCCAGCGTGCACGGGCGCGAGATGTCACAGTGGAACGTCGATCCGCTCTCGCTTCGCACCTCGCCCTCCGAGACGTGCTGGTAGAGGGTGCCGGAGCCGTGTCCGTTCGTGAACCCGGGGTCGGAGTAGATCGCGGTGCAGTCGCGCGCGACCTTGGTCGGATGGGCGGTGCACTGGCGGAAGAAGACCACCTGGTTCGGGACGACGTGCCGCCAGGTGATCTTGACGAACTGGTTGTCGCCGAGACCCGTCGACGGATGCACGGTCACGGCGCCGACGCCGTACACCGAGTCGCGGACGCCGTGGCGCCCGGCGATCGCGTTGGACGCGAGAGCGATGAAGATGCCGGCCGCCAGCGGCGCGACCACGAGCAGGCGGCGCCTACGCATCGATGCCGCCTCCCGGCGTGCGGCGGCGGGCGGCCATGCCGAGCGGTCCCAGCAGGATCGCCAGCAGCACCACGACCGGCACCAGCGTCGACGGGGCGGCGGCACGGCGCAGCGACTTCGCCTCGTCCAGCGCCGTCACGTAGGCGGCGCGCTTCTGGCCGTCCGTCAGCGTCGCCACCGAGAGGCCGGCCGGCTGCCCGAGCGCCGCGGACACCGCCGGGTCGGTGACGTTGGAGCCGCCCTTCGCGGTCTTCCCGCTCGTCTTCCCGCTCGACGGCGTCGTCGAGGAACCGCTCGGCACGTCGGTGCCTCCGCCGCTGCTGGTGCCGGTCGGCCCCGGGCTGCCGCCATAGCCCTTTCCCGTGATCGTGGGGTTCGGGCACGCGGTAGCGGTCAGGGGTGGCGGCGCCGGCGCCCCCGGGATCCGCCGGACGGCCTGGAACACCGCCTTGACGAGGTTCGGCGAGAGCGGCGAGTACCCAAGCGGAGCCGCCTCCTGCTGCCCTGCACAGGCGATGTAGATGATCCACTTGCCGAGCACCGCGCCCTTTGCCGGGCTGAAGCCGCTCGTCTGGGTGATCAGGTAGCTGTAGCTGGCGAGCGGATAGGCATTCGCCTCGGGAGCGTTGTAGACGCCCAGAAGGTTCTGGGTGAGGTCCCGGTTCAGCGTGGCATGCTTCAGGGCCACCGCGACGTTGACCGACGACGGGGCGGCGTAGTTGCCGCTCGCGTTCCTGATGAACGCCGGGACCATCGAGTGCTCGTAGACGTAGCCCGCCTCGACGTAGCCGATGCTCCCCTGACCCACCGAGCTGTTCGAGATGTAGTTCGCCATGCCGTCGGATCCCCGCACCGCGACGACGCCCTGCCAGTTCGGCCAGAACTGCACCGGGAGGGTCAGGTTGTTCGCCGCGGCGAAGGGGTTCCAGATCGACGCCGCCTCGTGCGCGAGGTAGTCCGCCAGCTTGGCGGACGTCCCCGAGCCGTCCGACCGGATGACGGGCTGGAGGTGTTCGTTGGGGAGCGCCAGCCCGGGGTTGTCCGCCTTGATGGCCGGGTCGTTCCAGTTCGAGATCTGCCCGGTGAAGATCTTCGCGACCGTCGAGGGTGACAGCCGCAGGTTGTTGACCTGGTGCCCCGATGCGTCACGGAGGTTGTACATGACCGCGGTGCCGCCGGCGACGTCGGGGAGGTACTGGTAGGACTTGTGCTCCTGCCGCAGCTGGTTCACCTCGTCGGGCAGGAAGGGGATCTCGGACGCGGCGAAATCGACCTGGTTGATGATGAAGAACTGTCGTCCTGCGGTGGAGCCGGAGCCCTGGTAGTTGATGCTGAGGCCCTGTCGCGACGCATCGGCCCGCCACTGGTCGAGCGCGATCTGCACCCAGGTGGAGCCGGCCCCGGTGATGGTCGGCCCGCTGGCGCTCGCGCTGCCGGCGGGCAGGAGCACCAGAACGGCGGACAGCGCCGCGAGGATGCCCGCCCGCCTCACCCGAACCGCCCCTGCACGTAGTCCGCCGTGCGCGGGTCGGTCGGAGCGCCGAACATCCGCTCGGTGGTGCCGATCTCGACGATCCGGCCGGGCTCGTTCTCGCCGGCGAGGAAGAAGGCGCAATCGGAGCTGACCCGCTGGGCCTGCTGCATGTTGTGGGTGACGATGACGATCGTCACGTGCGGCGAGAGATCCAGGATCGTCTCCTCGATCCGCCGGGTCGACGTCGGGTCGAGCGCCGAGCAGGGCTCGTCCATCAGCAGCACCTCCGGGCGCACCGCGAGCGCCCGCGCGATGCACAACCGCTGCTGCTGGCCGCCGGACAGCGCACCGCCGGGGTGGCCGAGCCGGTTCTTGACCTCGTTCCAGAGGCCCGCTCGGGTCAGGCACTCCTCGACCAGCGCGTCGTCGCGGCGCACCCGCTTGCCGCTCAGGCTGAGGCCGGAGACGACGTTCTGGTAGATGCTCATCGCGGGGAAGGGGTTGGGCTTCTGGAACACCATGCCGACGCGGCGGCGCACCTCGATCGGACGGCGGCCGGGCGCGTAGATGTCCTCGCCGTCGAGCAGCACGGCGCCGCCGAGGGACGCCCCGGGGACGAGCTCGTGCATCCGGTTGAGGATGCGCAGGAAGGTCGACTTGCCACAGCCGGAGGGGCCGATCAGCGCCGTCACGGTGCGGGCGGGCATGCGCAGTGACACGCGCTCGAGCACCTTGTGGCCGCCGAACCAGGCGCTGACCGTGTCGGCGCGTATGTCACCGGTCTCCAGCGCCGGTGCGGCCGCAACGGCGGCGCCGGGCAGCTCGATCGTCTCGGTCGGTGCGCTCATGTCGTCGGTTCCTCTCAGCTCTCGGTCGTGGCGGCCGCGATCCGGCGGCTGGACGCGCGCGCCGCGCTCCAGCCGATCAGGCGGGCCAGGGTGAACAGGATCAGCACAAGCAGCATCAGCACGAACGCACCGGCCCAGGCCCGGGCCTGCACGTTTGCGGAGGAGCTCTCCGTGACCTGCTTGTAGATGTAGAGGGGCAGCGCCGCCTGGGCGCCTGAGAACGGGTTCCCGTTCATCGCGAACGCGCCGAACGCCGTCGCGATCAGCGGCGCCGTCTCGCCGATCGCCCGCGCCACGCCCAGGATCACGGAGGTGATCAGGCCGCTGCGCGCCGTCGGCAGGACGACCGACCAGGTCGTGCGCCACTCGCTCCCGCCGAGCGCGAGCGAGGCCTCGCGAAGCCCATCGGGGACGAGCCGCAGCACCTCCTCGGAGGTGCGGGTGATGATCGGGAGCATGGAGATCGAGATCGCGAGCGACGCGGCGAAGCCCGACCACGAGAACGCGCTCACCCACACCGCGTACACGAACAGGCCGGCGAGGATCGTCGGCACGCCGTTCATGGCGTCGATGAAGATGCGCACCGGCCGCTGGAGCGGGCCGCCGATCTCGTTCAGGAAGATCGCGCAAAGGAAGCCGAGGGGCACGGACATGACCACGGCCAGGCCGACCTGCTCGAGCGTGCCGACGATGGCGTGCTCCGCCCCGCCCTTCGTGGCAGGGTCGAGCGGGCCGATCGCAGCCTGCGTCTCCGTGAAGAAGTTGAGGTGGATGCCGCCGACGCCGCGCTTGACCAGGTAGCCGAGGATCAGCACGAGCGGCACGACCATCGCCAGGCCGGCGGTGAAGACGATCACCGCCATCACGCGGTCGCTCGCCAGCATGGGGCCGTCCAGCTGCCGGACGACGACGTAGTAGACCGCGATGAACGCGCCGTACCACGCGAGGCCGAGCTCGGCGGGCGACGAGAACTGGAGCACCTGCGTGAGCGCCAGCCACATGATGGCGAAGCCGGAGAGCGCCGAGCCCGCGAGTGCGGCGGCGTCGCCGGCGCCGAACGTGCTGACGCGGGTGCGGCCGTCGCTCGCCATGGACCGGTCGGACGCCCCGGCCGGCAGCGCGGGCGCGTGCACCGCCATCAGATCTCCACCCCGGCGCCGGAACGCGACCGCCGGATGATCTCGGAGGCGCCGATGTTGACGACCAGCGTGGACGCGTAGAGCACCAGGCCGGCCCCCATCAGGGCGGGCAGGCCGTACTTCGCGTCGGCGTCGCCGAAGCGGTTGGCGATGTGCGCGCCGATCGTGTTGCCGCCCGTCTCGAGGACGTGCGGTGAGATCCGGAACGCGGCGCTGAGGAGGATCGCAACCGAGATCGACTCGCCCATCGCACGGCCGAGCGCGAGCATCGACCCGCCGACGATTCCTCCGCGGCCGAACGGGATGACGACGGTGCGGATCATCCGCCACCGGCTGCTGCCGAGCGCGAGGGCGGCCTCCTTCTCGCCGGGCGGCGTCTGCGAGAACACCTCGCGCATCACGGCCGTGGCGGTCGGCGTGAGCATCAGCGCCACCACGACGCCGGAGAGAAACGGAGACTGTGAGAAGTACGGCCCGTCGGGAGCCGAGAAGATGGGGATGAAGCCGAGGTTGTCCGTCAGCCACTGCGAGACGCCGAGCAGGTGGGGCTGGAGGAAGAAGAAGCCCCAGATGCCATAGATCAGGCTGGGGACGGCCGCCAGCAGGTCGAGCACCGTGACGAGCGGCGCCCGCAGCCGCGGGGCGACGTATTCGGTCAGGCACAGCGCGGTGAGAAGCGACACCGGCACCGCGAGCACCAGCGCGATCACCGCCAGCGCGAATGTCCCGTAGAGCAGCGCGGCCACACCGGTGTGGTGCGGGACGGCCGGGTTCCAGTCCGTGGTGGTGAAGAAGCTGAGGCCGTTCTCCCGGAACGTCGGAACGGCGCGAAGCAGCAGGAACAGCCCGATCAGGAAGAGCAGGACGAGCGTGACCAGCCCCGCCCCCCCGGCCACGAGACGGAAGGCGCGGTCTGCGCGCGTCCGCTCGGGCCGGATGGGGCGCGGGATGTCCGCGCTGATGATGTCCTGGGCTACCGCCATCGGGGCTGTTCCTGCGTGCGTCGCCAGCTGCCGGCTAGGAGTGGGTGGTGAGCCGGCACCAGTTGGTCAAGGTCGTGCCACCGCCGGTGGCGCCCGAAGGCAGCGCGGCGAAGCCGTACTTCTTGATCGTGTTCTGGATCTCGGTGTGGTAGGCCACACCGGTGGTCGGGTCCTTCACGTGAACCGACGTGCCCTGCTTGCACAGCCAGCCGTTCTCACCGACGTAGGCGACCGTGGCGGCCGACGCGGGAGACGCGTTGCCGCACTTGTTGCCGTTGGCCGGATCGCCGGCGCAGAACACGTTGTAGAGGAACCGGCCGAACGGGAAGCTCCCGTTGCCGATCGTGGTCAGGTTCGGGATGACGCCGTCGATGGCGCCGAGCCCGCTGCCGGCCGGCTTGGCCTTGTACCGCTCCGTCCACGAGCCGACGGACACCGGCACGATCGCGTTCTTCAGATCGGCCGCGGCGATCTCCGAGTTGTTCGTCTGGTGGATCGCCTTGGCATTGCAGCTGGTGCTGCTGCCGCCGCCCAGCGAGAGGTACCAGAACTTGCTGGTTCCGTACTGGGGGAGGATCGTGTAGACCTTGATCGCGGCGTTGGCACCGCCCACCTGGTTCCAGTTGGTGATCGTGCAGTTGACGAAGATGCCCTGGAGCTGGGCCGTCGTCAGGCACAGCCCGGTGACGCCGTTGCAGGCACCGGAGGTGTTGTGCATGTTGGCGACCGCGGAGCCGGTGGCGCCCGGGAAGGCCTCCCAGGTGACCGCATCGCGCGCGAACGCCACGAAGTGCAGGCCGGTGCAGTTCGTCGCCGAGTACGGCGACGTCTGGCGAGCGTAGTCCACGTGGGCAACGCCGGCCAGGCCCTGCGAGCAGATCTGGTTGACGCCGGCACCGCCGCCGATCGGGTAGTTCTCGGTGATGACGTCGTGGTTCTTGTCCTCGGTGGTGACGTCCGGATTCGCCGGATCGGTCACGCAGGACTGGTCGAGCGGCTGGGTGCCGCTCGGCGCGATCACGTTACAGCCGGGACTCTGGTTGTAGAGCGTGTCGAGCGCGGAGTTGACGTGATACATCACGTCGGAGCCGCTGCCGACCACCACGGTCGGCGTCGTCGCCGAGGCGACCGACACGGCCGTGGCCGAGACGCCGGCCACGAGCGCCGCCATGAGCGCAAAGCGGCGCAGTCGGCGGCCGCGTCGCGGCCGCGTGAGCGTGTTCATTGAAGACGTACCTCGCTGATGGATGGATACGGAGCGGGGGCGTCCCGCGCGGGACGGTATTCCCCTTTTGTCGACCGACTTCATGGAGATTACTGGTGGTTCAGAGGCCGTCAACCCTGGGACGTTGGCACCGGCGAGTGGGACGGATGCTGCATGGTTGTGCGGAATCGCAGAGGGAGCGAGCCGCTTCCATCCGAGCCGCTGGAAACGCCAGCCGCGGGCCGCTGGGCGCGATTTTCTCGTCGAGTGTTAAGGTGGCGTTGCGCACGGGGGCACACGCGCGGGCTATGCCGGTCCCGTGCGAAAGCCGCGGGGGCGGCCATGCGTCCGGCGAAGCGCCCGTGCACCGGGCGCGGTATCCTGCCGGTCTGGCCGTCGGCCATCCCAGGGCGCATAGCTCAGCTGGGAGAGCGTCCGCTTCACGCGCGGAAGGTCACAGGTTCGAGCCCTGTTGCGCCCATGATTCCCCTCAACCATGCGGGTTTACGAGACGGACGAAGGGGTTCGAAACTGCGTCGCTAGCAGGTATAGCGTAGCGGATTGACGCCGTTGAGAGCACCGAACGCTTCCACAAAGCTACCGCCGCGGCGTCGATCCCGCCCATGATCCCGCCCATGAGGCGGGCGTTCGGCGCACGAATCTTCCGATGGCAAAGGCCAAGCGTCTCTAACGGAATCCAACCGTTGAGAAGTGGCCCGAGCCGATGTCCGGGAACAGCGTCGGCAGATCGCGCAGATGCAGGACGATCTCTATCCGGAGCCACATGCGTCCCAGACCCGCCATAGCACTCACGTACGGCAGACCTATCCGGGGAAGTAGAAGAACGAGCCGCTCGCGCCGAGCGTTATGTGGTGGCTCGCGTCGCCGCTAACCCACGCGGGCTGCGCCTAGGCGGCGGGGCGAAGGCCGAGCTCGCGGTAGATGGCACAGTTGTAGCTCAGGCGGTGTTGCCCCGTGATGACGCCGAGACGGCGGATCGCTCGTTGTGTTCCTCGGTGATGTAGCCCTGATGACGCTCGAACCCATAGTCGGGGTGCTCAGCTGCGACCCTGTCCATCAGCTCGTCTCGTGTCGCTTTGGCGACGACCGAGGCGGCTGCGACCGCGGCGGAGGTTTCGTCGCCTCGCACCAGCTCGGTCGTGGCATGCCGACTGTCGGGGGCGGCGGCAGACCCGTCGGTGAAGCAAACGTCCGGTGTCGGCTCGAGTGGCGACACCGTTTCTCGCAGCGCGCGCAGGCAGGAAAATGGAGCTAGTCGGTCACTATTCGAACCGCTTAGCGGCCACCACTTTGGCTTAGATAAGCCGGAAATCAAGTAGCCTTGACTGCGGATCGTGCTGTTTGCATTCCATTACGTGACACATTGGCGGAACGATCCTCTGTGCACTTGCGTCGCTCACGACCCGAAATCGCTCGCGGACCCGCGGACAGCCCCTCACCCGCGCAGGGCGATCCCGGCCGCGCCAACGAGATTACGCCATGGCATGCGGGCCCGCTTTCGCGGGGCCCGCATTTTGGCGCTGCTACTCCTGACCCTGGAACTGGTGGTCGGCGTTGCTGTTGGCGGGCTCGTCGGCGTGGCCGCCGGGCCCGTCGTTGCCGGACACCTCGGAGCCGGAGCTCTCGCCACCCGTCTCGGCGGCCGTCGCCTTGGCGGCGGCGTCGGGCGTGGTCTGATCGCCGGACTGGATGTTGTCGGTGTCAGGTGACGCCGACTCCGCCGCCTTTACCTGCGCGTGCTTGACCGGCGCGGAACCGCCGCCGGTCGAGGCGTAGGCGACGCCGCCGGCGGTTAGTGCCGACGACACCGCCAGTACTGCGGCTGCCTTCATCAGATTCGGTCGCATGTGGTGCCTCCTTCGTTGTTGTTGATGACGTGCACCAGCAGCACCGTAGGAGGCCGACCTGAATCGGTGATGAGAGAGCCGCTCATCAGGCTCTCATGCCATTTTCAGGTTGGGCTGCGACGGTTTACATCATGCGGGTGCTGGTCGTTGAGGATGAGGTGAAGATGGCTGCGCTGCTTCGCCGTGGCCTGATCGAGGACGGCCACTTGGTCGAGGTGGCCGGCGACGGTGAGACGGCCGTGGCGATGGCGCGGGCCACGGAGTACGACGCGATCGTGCTGGATGTGATGCTGCCGCGTCTGGACGGCTTCAGCGCGTGCCGCCGGATCCGGGAGGCAGGCGTCTGGACCGGCGTGCTGATGCTGACGGCGCGCGATTCGGTGCAGGATCGTGTGTCGGGACTCGATTGCGGTGCGGACGACTACCTGGTCAAGCCCTTCTCGTTCAGCGAGCTGCTGGCCCGCCTGCGTGCACTCGCCCGCCGCGGCGGCCAGCCGCGGCCAACCCAGCTAGTGGTGGACGACTTGGTGCTCGATCCCGCCAGCCGCCGGGTCTGGCGTGGCGAGACCGAGA
>DASWRM010000038.1 GCA_036403155.1 Gaiellales bacterium
GAGCAGCACGCGCGACGGATCGACCGCGTGACGCTCGGCAATCCACTCGCGCAGCGGGGGGTACCCACCCGGCGTATAGGCGAGCGCGCGGGCACCGTCCTCGCGCAGCGCCGTGACGGCCGCCTGCTCGAGGTCGGCGACGGGCAGCATGTCGGCCGACGGCACGCCGCGGGTGAAGGGGATCGCGGTCACGGAGGGGATGCTAACGGGTGTGGTGGCACGTGGCTGACGGTCGCCTGCCGGCCGCCGTGCCGGCGGTGCTCGAAGGCGAGGGGGTGGGCCCCCGCCGGGTCAGCCCCCAAGGGGGCAGACCCGCGTAGCAATGAGCCCTGGGTCTGCCCCTCCGGGGCTGACCCGCAAGCGGTGGGCCCGCCGGGTAGCCCCCAAGGGGGCAGACCGTGAGGGGGCAGGCCCGATCTAGCGGACGCGCTCCGCCGCCAGCCGTGCCGCGGCCGTGGGGCTCTCGCCCACCGGGATGCCGCGCGCCTCCAGCGCGGCCTTCTTGCCGGCCGCCGTCCCGGACGATCCCGAGATGATCGCGCCGGCGTGGCCCATCGTCTTGCCGGGCGGCGCCTGGAAGCCTGCGATGTACGCGACGACCGGCTTGCGCATGTGCTCGGCGATGTAGTCGCCGGCCTTCTCCTCCTCGTCGCCGCCGATCTCGCCGACCATCACGACGGAGTCGGTCTCGGGATCGGCCTCGAACCGCTCGAGCACGTCGATGAACGAGCTGCCCACGACCGGGTCGCCGCCGATGCCGACGATCGTCGAGTTGCCGAGCCCCAGATCGGCCAGCTCCTTTCCGATCTGGTACGTCAGCGTCCCCGAGCGGGAGACGAGGCCGATCCGCCCGCGAGCGAACACCTGCGCGGGGATGATGCCGACGTTCGCGATCCCGGGCGAGAGGGCGCCCGGACAGTTCGGGCCGAGCATCGTCACACCGCGGGGCCGGATGTAGTTGTAGATCCGCAGCATCTCGTGAGCCGGGATGCCCTCCGTGATGCAGATGACCGTCTCGCACCCCGCATCGACCGACTCGTAGATCGCGTCTGCGGCGAACCGCGGCGGCACGAACACCATCGAGGTGTTGGCCGCCCGCTCGCGCACCGCATCGGCGACCGTGTCGAACACCGGCACGCCGTCCACGTCCTGTCCGCCCTTGCCGGGCGTCACACCGGCCACAAGCTGGGTGCCGTAGTCGCGGTTCCGAAGCGCGTGGAAGCTGCCCTCCCGGCCGGTGATGCCCTGCACCACGAGCCGCGTCTCGGCGGTCACGATGATCGCCATCAGCCGCCGCCTCCGGCCAGCTCAACGGCCCGTTCCGCGGCCCCGAGCATCGTCGATTCGACGTGGACGTTCGGCGGCGCGGCGTCGGCCAGCATGCGGCGACCCTCCTCGGCATTCGTGCCGTCCAGCCGGACGACCAGCGGCACGTCGGTGCCCAGCTGCTCCAGCGCGGTGAGGATGCCCTGGGCGACCTCGTCGCCGCGGGTGATCCCGCCGAACACGTTGAACAGGACGACGCGCACGTTCGCGTCCTCGAGCAGCACCGCGATCGCGGTCGCGATCGAGTCGGCATTCGCGCCGCCCCCCACGTCGAGGAAGTTCGCCGGGCCGTGTCCGGAGGCGCGGCCTGCGTCGGCCACCACGTCGATCGTCGACATGGCGAGGCCGGCGCCGTTGGCCAGCGTGCCGATGTCCCGGGCGCCGTCGAACCAGTGCGCCGGCGCCGGCTCGTCACCCTGCGGGTCCCAGCCGGCGTTCTCGAGCTTGACGAAGTTGACGCCCTTCTCGCGTGCGAGCTGTTCCTGCTCGTTCGCGGCCGCGGTGTCGCGCATCTCGGCGATGTCGGGATGGCGGAAGAGCGCGTTGTCGTCCACCGTGTACTTGGAGTCGAGCGCGCGCACGACCCCGTCCGGGGTGACGATCAGCGGGTTGATCTCGACCAGCATCGCGTCGGTCTTGATGAACGCCTGGTAGGCGCGCTCGACGATCGCCGTCACCTGCTTCACCTCGCCGGCCGGGATGCCGGCGGCGAAGCAGAGGCGGCGGGTGTGGAACGGCAGCACACCCGTCAACGGGTCGACGTGCAGGCGCGCCAGCTTCTCGGGCGTCTCCTCGGCAACCTGCTCGATCTCGATGCCGCCCTCGGTCGTCAGCATCAGCAGCGGCAGCTTGGCGCCGCGATCGAACGTGATCGAGAAGTAGTACTCGCGCTCGATGTCGGAGGCTCGCTCGATCCAGAGGCGGCGAACGACATGGCCTCGGATGTCCATGCCGAGGATCCGCTCGGCGTGCGCCTCGGCCTCGTCCGGCGTCGCGGCGTACTTGATGCCGCCCGCCTTCCCGCGGCCGCCGACGAGCACCTGCGCCTTCACCATCACCGGGCCTCCGAGCTGCTCGGCGGCGGTGCGCGCCTCGGCCGGCGTGGTCGCGACCTGACCGTCCGAGACCGGGATGCCGAAGCGGGCGAACAGCTGTTTGCCCTGGTACTCGTACAGATCCACGCGCCCCGCCTCGGTCGAAGTCAGCGAACGAGGCGCAAGTCTAGAGCGGCCGCCGGGGCGGCTCCGCCGGTCCGGCCGGTTAAAGACCGACGACCCGCAGAGCGGGCCGTCGGAGGAGGCAGGTAGCTGCGAGGTGTGGGCACGTTCGATCGCAGCGTCCGGGGCGATTCTCCACGCGGCTTGTCAGGAAAAATCGCCGTTTCGGTTAGGGATTTGTAAAGGCGGGCCATACCGGTTGGCCGACCGCGAACCCCTCAGCCGCAATCGCCGCGCGGATCGCGTCGAGCGCGACGCGCGCCGGGTCGAACGTGACCTCGACCTCGTCCCCGATGTGCTCGGGAACGGCATCGATCACGCCCGGGATCGCGGTCACCGCGTCGCGCACACGCTGCTCGCAGCCGCCGCACATCATGCCGTGAACCTCGAGCGTCTCGGTGCGCACGGCGCTACCCGGTCGCGCCGCCGGACGACTGCGTCGCGGCGACGGCGGCCACATATGCGGCCACGTCCTGGGCGTCCTGGCCCTTGAGCAGGTTCGACGGCATGGGGGTGGGTTGCGCGTAGGGGAACCCGCGCTGGATCTGCTCGCGAACGAGCGCCTCGAACGAGCTGTCAGCGAAGCCGTTCGACCGCGGCTGCGCGTACGCCGCGTCCAGGTTCGGGCCGATGGTGCCCTTGGTGCCGGCCTCGGCCAGCGCATGGCAGCCCCCGCACGTCGTGGTGAACAACTGCTTGCCGTGCGCCAGATCGGCTCCGCCGGACCCGGCGACGCCGGTCTTGACCCCGCAGCCGGATGCAACGGACGCAACCCCGATCAGCGCGGCGATCGCGAGCGTGGCGAAAGGGCGTCTCACGGGCGCGAAGCCTACCAACTCGCCCGCCACGGTCGCGCGGGGTACGCGCCGCGCCACGTCACCGCCTCGGCCGCCCGCTCCGCGCCGAGAGCCAGGGCCTCTGAGAGCGGCCGCCCGTCCGCGAGGCCGTAGAGGACTCCCGCGACGAACGTGTCCCCCGCCCCGTAGCTGTCGACCACCGGGCCGGGCGGTGGAACCGCCGTGTAGCCGGTGCCGCCGCGGACGCCGTCGGTGACGACGACGTGCTTGGGCGGCTTTGTGAGGCGCGCCAGGTCGAACTGCTCGCCTCGGTCGTTGCCGCTTCCGACAAGCGCGTCGACCTCGACGCCGCTCTCCACCAGCGCGTCGAACCGGCGGGCGGTGACGACGAGGACGCGCGCCTGCCGCGCGAGCCGCAGCGTGCGCGGGTCGGAGCCGGTGAAGTACACGCCGTCGCACGCCGCAAGCTCTTCCCAGGGAAGCGCGTCATCGGCGGTGGGCTGAAGGTTCTCGCCGACCACGCAGATCGTCCGCTCCCCGGTCGGATCGCGCATGACGAGCGCGCGGGTGTGCGGCACCGGCCGTGGTGCGGCGACCACGCGGACGCCGAGCTCCCCCATCCACTCGGCGAGTGGGACGTCGTCGCCGGCCGCGGTGAAGAAGGTGACCCGGGCGCCCATGCGCACGAGCGCAGCGGCGGTGACAGCTCCGCCTCCGGCCGGCTCGCTGAGCGGATCGGTGAGATGGACGATCTCGCCCGGCGGCGGGATGAACGGCGCCTCGGTGTGGGTCACCCACTCGACGTGGCCGACGACGGCGAGGTTGAGCATCGGGGGTGGAGGTTAGCGCCCGGGTCTGGTACTCGAGCGCTCCAGCGCCCGGGTCTGCCCCCTCGGGGGGCTGACCCGGCAGGCCGGCACCGCGCACCCGAGCGCTCGCTCCTCGCTACGGCACGTACACGACCTTGCCCTGCACCTTCAGGTCCTCCATCAGCTGCTGGCCGGCGGCGACGTCCGACAGCGGCAGCACCTGATCGATCACCGGCTTGATCGCGCCGGCCTCCACCGCCTTCAGCGCGGCCGAGAGCTCGGCCTTGTTCGAGAGATGCGAGCCGAGCAGGTTCTGCTGCTTGTTCCACAGGAAGCGGAGATCCGTCATCGCCGCAAATCCAGTCGACGCGCCGCAGACGACCAGCCGGCCGCCCCACCGCAGCGACGCCATCGACGCCGGCCACGTCTCCTCACCAGAGTGCTCGAACACGACGTCCACGCCCACCTTGCCCGTGGCCGCCTTCACCTCGGCGACGACGTCCTGGCTCTTTCGGTCGATCACGTTCACGGCCCCCAGCTGCTCGGCGAGGGCAACCTTCTCCTTGCCGCCGACGACCGGGATCGGGTTCGCCCCGAACAGCCGGCAGATCTGGATCGCCATCGTGCCGAGCCCTCCCACGCCGCCCCAGATCAGCACGTGCTCGCCGGGCTGGATCCGTGCCCGCGTGACCAGCATCCGCCACGCCGTCTCGAGCACGAGCGGCATCGACGCCGCCTCCTCGAACGAGAGGTTCTTCGGCTTGGGCAGGACGTTCACGGCCGGCATCGTCACGTACTCGGAATGGCCGCCGTCGTTGGGCCCGCTCTGGAACCCCCAGATCCGGAACTGCCGGCAGAAGAACTCCTGCCCGCTGACGCAGAAGTCGCACGTCCGGCACGACAGCCCAGGGTGGACGACGACCTCGTCGCCGACCTGCACGGGCGACGACCCGAAGCCGGTGCCGCTCACCTCCGAGCCGAGCGCCGTGACCACGCCGGCCACGTCCGACCCGGAGATGTGCGGGAACACCACCTTCATGCCCGGCATGCCGCGCCGCGCCCAGATGTCGTTGAAGTTGGCCCCGGCGGCCTTGACCTCGATCAGCACCTCGTGCGGGCCGGGCTCGGGATCGGGGATGTCGGTGTACTGGAGCACCTCGGTGCCGCCGTGCTCCTCGAATACCACTGCCTTCATGCGGAGAGCGCCTTTCCGAGGAAGTCGAAGTTGTCGATGTAGCGGCGCACGTCGTCCTCGCTGTGCTGGACGGACAGCGTCCAGTTCTCGGACTTGCCCCACGGCGCCATGAACACGCCGCGGTTGAACTGCACCAGCCAGTTGACGTATGCGAGGTCGTCCGAGACCTCGAGGTAGTCGCGGTAGTTGCGCACCCGCTCGCCGCGGTACGTGACCGCGCCGCGCGCCGCCATGACCGTCGTGTAGCCGGCGATGCCGTGGCGCTCCATGACGCCGTCACAGTTCTCGCGCAGGATCTCGGCCAGGCGGGCAAACTCGTCGTACACGTCCGGGACGAGGATCTCGGTCAGCGTCGCGAGCATCGCGGCCATGGTCAGCGGGTTGCCATTGAACGTCCCGACCTGGTCGATCTTGCCCTCCGAGATCCAGCTCATGACCTCCTCGGTGCCGCCGATCGCGCCGCACGGCAGGCCGCCGCCCACCGACTTGGCGAGGCACAGCACGTCGGGCGTCACGCCGAACGCCTCGGTGGCGCCGCCGTAGGCGATCGTGGCGCCGGTCTTGACCTCGTCGAAGGCGAGCAGCGCGCCGTGCTGGTGCAGCAGGTCCTTGACGCCCTGGAGGTAGCCGTCCTCCGGGAGGACGAAGCCGGCGTTCATCATGGCCGGCTCCACGATCATGCCGGCGACCTGGCCGCGGTACCGCTCGAGCGTCCGCTCGAGCGCATCGAGATCGTTGAACGGCACGACGCGCGTGAGCTTGACGTAGTCGGCCGGAAGGCCGAGCGTCTGGGGCACCGACACGGGATCGTCGTAGCTGCCGATCGAGTCGCCGGGCGGCGAGACCGACACCATCAGTGCATCGTGGTGCCCGTGGTACGACCCCTCGATCTTGAGGATGACGTCGCGGCCCGTGTACGCGCGAATCAGGCGAACGGCGTCGAGGGTGGCCTCCGTGCCCGAGTTGCCGAACCGCCAGAGCGGAAGGCCGAACCGCTGCTGCAGATGCTCGGCGACGGCCACCGAGTCCTCCGTCGGCTGGGCGAAGTGCGTGCCCTCGCGAACGCGCGCGGACACCGCCTCGACGATCCGCGGATGGGCGTGGCCGACCGCCATGGCGCCGTACCCGTTGTGGAAGTCGACGTACTCGTTGCCGTCGACGTCGACGACCTTCGAGCCGTGGCCCTCCGCCAGGTAGATGGGATGCGGGTCGGTGGCCTGCCAGGACGAGGCCACTCCTCCGGCCAGGGACCGCCGCGCGCGCTCGGTCATCGCGCGCGATGCGGAGTGTCTCGCGTTGAACTGGGCCTCTTCGGACTCGATCAGGCTCGCAAGCCTGGCTGGATCGATGGTGCTCGTTGCGCTCACGACTCCACACTCCCTAGGACTTCTCCATACCGGTTGTCTCGCCAGGCAAGGGCGGCTTTGAGGCCGCTCTGCTGGACGATCTGCATGAACTCACGCTGCTCGGGCGTATCAGCGGCGTTCAGCATGGACGATAGATCGAGATTCATGTTGACCGCCTCCCGCAGCCCCATCGCCTCGAACGCCCGTACGAGTGCGATCTTGGTCAGGCGCAGGACGGGCAGCGGTGTGGGGGCGATCTTCCGCACCAGCCCCTCCACCTCCTGCTCGAGATCCTCCTCGGCGACGACGCGGTTGATCATCCCGGCGCGCTCGGCGGCGGCCGCGTCGATCATGTCGCCGGTGAAGAGCAGCTCGTTCGTCTTCTTCTGGCCGAGGATGAACGGCATCAGCAGCGTGACGGGCCCGGAGCCGTAGCGGATCTCCGGCTCACCGAACCGCCCGCTCCCGGTGCTGATGATCATGTCGCACGCCATCGCCAGCTCGCATCCGCCGGCGAGGCAGTAGCCGCGGACGGCGGCGATGGTCGGCTTCGGCAGCGCCCACAGCTTCATGGTGGCGTCGATGTCGGTCGCGAGCACGTCGTGCCACTCGTGCGCCGGGATCTCGGAGTGCGCCGCCTCGGCGGAGAGGTCGTATCCGGCCGAGAACGCTCGGTCGCCCGCGCCGGTGACGACGACCACCTTGACCTCGTCGTCCGCGACCGCCCGGTCGAACGCCGCGTGCAGTCCCTCGAGCACCGGGCCGTTCAGCGCGTTCAGCTTCTCGGGCCGGTTGAGGGTGACCCAGGCGGCGGGGCCGCGGGTCTCGTACAGGACGGCATCGCTCATGCTTCGTGCTCCTCACGGTCGCCCAGCGTGATCAGGCAATCGAGCGCAACCGCGCGCTCGGGAGAGACCAGCAGGGGATTGATGTCGATCTCGGAGATCTCGGGATGCTCGGCCGCGAGCCGCGAGACCGCGACGACTGCGTCGATCAGCCCCTCCGGCACCTCGCCGCCGATCAGGCGGTCGAGCGCCGGCAGCGAACGGACGAGGTTGCGCGCCCCCTCACGGTCGAGCGGGGCGAGGCTGGCGGTGACCAGGTCGAGGGCTTCGGCGAGCGCGCCGCCGATGCCGACGACGACCGTGGCGCCGTAGTCGCGGTCCCGCACCATCCCGACGAGCACCTCGGCGCCGCCGGACACCTGCTCGGCAACGATCACCCGGCCGCCCATCCGCTCGGCCGCGTCGCGGACTCCGCCGGCGTCCGCGAGCCCGAGCGCGACGCCGCCGACGCGCGCCTTGTGCGCGACGTTGTCGACCTTGACGACGACCGGGTACCCGATGCGTTCGGCCGCGGCGACGGCCTCTTCGGCGGTCGCGCAGCGCTCCGCACGGACGTACGGGACGCCGTAGGAGGCTGCGATCGCGGCGGAGTCGATCTCGGGCAGCGCCCCTCTGCCCTCCAGCGGCGGGGCGGGATCGGCCGCGCGCGACGGGATCGGGCGCGGGGCGAACGCCACCCGGGCGGCCAACGCCCGCAGGCCGGGGAGCGACCCCTTCAGCACCGGAATGTCGTGCTCGCGCGCCCAG
>DASWRM010000039.1 GCA_036403155.1 Gaiellales bacterium
AGTTGTCCAAGTATCCTTGAGGGCATGCGGGATCCGAGCGAAGCCTGGTCGACACCCGAGCCCGTCGGCATCGCCAAGGTGGCGGCGCTCACGAATCCGGTACGCCGACGGATCATCGACCTGCTCAGCCTCGACGGCCCAGCAACGGTCGGCGCCCTCGCCAGCGCTACCGGCGAGCGCGTGGGCAGCATTAGCCATCACCTAAAGATGCTCGCGCGCGCAGAGCTGGTCACCGAGGCGCCGGAATGCGCCCGCGACCGGCGCGAGTCGTGGTGGAAGGCCGTTCCGGGTGGCCTCAGCTGGTCGATCGTAGACTTCGAAGACGAGCCGTCGGGCGAGGTCGTTGCGGACGCCGCCGAGCATGCCCAGCTGCGGGTATGCGCCGACCGGGTGCAGGCGTGGCTGTCCGCGCGGCCGGCCTACGGCCGCGACTGGCAGCAGGCAGCCTACTCATCGACCGGCTGGCTCCGGCTGACCCCGGCGCAGCTTTGCGAGCTCGGCGACGCCATCACCAAGACGGTGCGCGAGTTCGCAGAACGCGTGGCCGCAGCCGACACGCCGGCGGACACGGGAAGCGATTCGCGCAGCGTGTTCGTCTTCACGTACGCGACCCCCGCGGAGCCGTGAGCCGGGGTGGCGACGACATTCCCCCACTCAGGCGTGACCGGCGAGTACAGGCCTGGGTGGTCACCGACGGCATCTCCCGCGCTGGCGACGCGGCGTGGCTGCTCGGGTTGGCCTGGACTGCGGCGCAGGTCGGTGGAGCGCACGGTGCCGGCCTCGTCATCGGCATCGGCACGTTCCCACGCGCGCTGCTGACGGTCTTCGGCGGCGCGCTCGCCGATCGCATCGACCCGCGGCGCACGATGGTGCTCTCGAACCTCGGTCGCATCCTCACGCTCGCGGTCGGGGTCGTGGTGATGACAGAGACGCCGGTCACGATCCCGCTCCTGACCGCCATCGCCGTCGTCTTCGGCGCAATCGATGCTCTCTACCGGCCGGCATCCGGCACGCTCCCGCGCCAGCTCGTGCGCGAGGAGGATCTGGGCGGCGTCTCGGGGATGCTCGAGCTCGCGCAGCGCCTGGCCAACTTCGTGGGCGCGCCGATCGGCGGCCTGCTGATCGCGACCGCCGGGCTGCGGTCGGTGATGTTGGTCGACATCGTGTCGTTCATCGGCCTCTCGGTCGTCCTGTGGATCGTGCTCGAGACCCGATTTCCCCGCCCGCTCGTCACCGGCTTGTCGGTGTTCCGACAGATCGGCGAGGGGCTTGGATACATTCGCCGCACGGACTCGGTACGCACCCTCGTCCTGGCGCTGTCGGGCCTGAATCTGTGCGCCACGCCGGTGCTGTCTGTCGGCCTCGTCCTGCGCGCACACGGGTCGCACTGGTCGCCGGCGAGCCTCGGGCTGATGGAGGCGACGATCGCCGTTGCGGCCGCGGCGGCATCCGCCTGCGCGATCGCCTGGCGGCCGGCGCGCTCCGCGCGCACCGGCCTGCTGCTGCTTACCATCCAGGCCGCGGCATGCGTTGCGGTCGGGTTCACGCCGTTCGTCGAGACATTCGTCGCCATGGCAGTCGTCGGCGTAACCGCCGGCCTCGCCTCCGTGCTACTAAGCGCGGCCTTCATGCGCACGGTCGCGCCCGAGTATCTGGGCCGCACCGGCAGCATCCTAGGGCTCGGCGACGACGCGTTAATGCCCGTGGCTACCGTCGCGTTCAGTGCGATGGCGGCCTGGGCGTCGGTTGCCGCGGCCTGCGCCGTGATGGGGACGACCTTCGCGGCGCTCGTTACCTGGTCGGCGACCCGTCCGGCATTCGCCGCCCCCGATCGGAGTCCGGCGGTTGCCGGTTAGGCAGCGGGGTCCCCTGTCCAAGGGCCAAGTTCTCGACCGCCTCTGAGCGCCGCCGGCCGGCAGTAGAGCCGCCTACATCCCAGGATTGTCGAACGCGGCTACGCTCCATAGTTGCCTTGTTATCCCCTGCGCTGTCGTTTACGCGGTAATCCGCTCAACCACGCCCTTGGTGGTGGCCGGCCTCAGACCTCCATGATCTCGGCCTCTTTGGCCTTGAGCGCCGCCTCGATCGCGGCGACGTGCTCGTCGGTCACCTTCTGCAGCCGCTCCTCGGCCCGGCGGACGTCGTCCGCGCCGGCCTCGCCGTTCTTCTCCGCCTCCTTGAGGTGGTGGATCGCGTCGCGGCGCACGTTGCGCGCGGCCACGCGTCCCTCCTCCGCCAGGTGGCGCACCTGCTTGACGAGGTCCTTGCGCCGCTCCTCGGTCAGCTCGGGGATCGGCAGCCGGATCAGCTGGCCGTCGTTCGACGGCGTCAGCCCCAGGTCGGACTCCTGGATGCTCTTCTCGATGTCCCGCATGATGCTCTTGTCGAACGGCGTGATCGTCAGGAGCCGCGGCTCCGGCACGTTGATCGTGGCGACCTGGTTGATCGGCATCTTGGTGCCGTAGGCCGACACCTGCACCCGCTCCAGCAGCGCCGCGGACGCCCGCCCCGTGCGGATGGTGGTGAACTCGTGCCGCGTGTTCTCGACGGTCTTGTCCATCCGCCGGCCCGCGTCCTTGAGGACGTCGTCGATCATGGTGTCACCTGCACGGGGAAACCTCCGGGAACGCTGCTGATGATGGTGCCGAGCCGCTCGCCGCGCGCGACGCGGGCGATGTTGTGCTCGTCGTCGAGATTAAACACGTAGAGCGGCAGGTTGTTGTCCATGCAGAGGCTGAGCGCCGTCGTGTCCATCACCTTGAGGCCCTTCTCGATCGCCTCGATGTGGGTCAGCTGCGGGATCAGCCGCGCGTTCGGATTCGTCCGCGGGTCGTCGTCGAGCACGCCGTCCACGCCGTTCTTGCCCATCAGGATCGCCTCGGCGCCGATCTCGAGCGCGCGCAGGGCCGCCGCCGTGTCGGTCGTGAAGAACGGGTTGCCGGTGCCGGCGGCGAAGATCACCACGCGGCCCTTCTCGAGGTGGCGGATCGCCCGGCGGCGGATGTACGGCTCGGCCACCTCCGACACCTCGATCGCCGACAGCACGCGCGTGAACACCCCGACCCGCTCGAGCGCGTCCTGCACCGTCAGCGCGTTCAGCACGGTCGCCAGCATGCCGGCGTAGTCGGCGGTTGCCCGATCCATCCCGCGCGCCGCCTCCTGCGTCCCTCGCAGGATGTTGCCGCCCCCGACGACGATCGCGAGCTCGACACCGGACTCCGCGACCTCGGCGACCGCTCGGCCGACCGCTCCGATCCGCTCGGGGTCCTGTCCGTAGCTGCGATCGCCCATCAGCGCCTCGCCGGACAGCTTCAGCAGGACGCGCTGGAAGCCGCCCTCGCTCACTCCTCGCCGACCTCGAACCGCGCGAACCGCTTGACCTCGATGTTCTCGCCGATCGTTCCGGACAGCTCGGCACGCAGCGTCTCGATCGTCTTGCCGTCGTGCTCGGGCTTGATCGACGGCTGCTTCAGCAGCACGGTGTCGACCAGGGACTTGTTCCACATGCCCTCGGCGATCTTGTCGAGCATGTTCTCGGGCTTGCCCTCGTTCGCCGCCTTGCCGCGGTACGTGTCGATCTCGGCGGCTCTGTGCTCGGCCGGGATCTCGTCCTCGGACACGAACTGCAGCTGGCGTCCCGCGGCCACCTGCAGCGCGACGTCGCGTGCGAACGCCTTGAAGGTGTCGTTGCGGGCGACGAAGTCGGTCTCGCAGCCGATCTCGACCATCGCCCCGATCGTGCCGGTCGCGTGGATGTAGCTCTCGACCACGCCCGCGCCCGTCCCCCGGCCGGCCCGCTTGCCGGCGGCCGCGAGGCCCTTCTCCCGCAGCCACTTCTTGGCCGCCTCCATGTCGCCGCCACTCTCCTCGAGGGCGCGCTTGCAATCCATCATGCCGGCCTGGGTCTGCTCGCGCAGCTGCTTCACCTCTGCCGGCGTCGGCCTGTACGCCACGTCACTCACGATGCTTCCTCACTCGTCGTCGCAGGTTCGTCCCCGGCCGCAGCGGCAACCGGCTCGGCGGCGGGCTCGCCCGCCGTCTCATCGGCGGTGGCAGCCGCCCGCGCCGCCGCCTCGGCTTCGGCCCGTGCAGTCGCCTCGGCCTCCTCGGCCGCGCGGCGCGCCGCCTGCTCCATCTCCTCGGCGCGCACCTTCGCCTGCCCTTCGGCGACCGCATCGGCGAGCACGCGCACGATCAGCCCGGTGGAGCGGATCGCGTCGTCGTTGCCCGGGATGATGTAGTCGGCGTCGTCGGGATCGCAGTTGGTGTCCACCAGCCCGATCACCGTGATCCCCAGCCGGCGCGCCTCGCGCACGGCGAGCGCCTCCTTCTTCATGTCGATCACGACCATCGCGTCAGGGACCCGGCGGGTGTCGGCGAGGCCGCCGAGGTTGGTCTCGAGCTTCTCGAGCTCGGCCATGGTCGACTGGCGCTCCTTGGTGGGGAGCAGGTCGAGCTGGCCCTCCGTCTTCTGGCGGCGCAGCTCGTGCAGAGCCGAGATGCGGTCCTGGATGGTGCGGTAGTTCGTCAGCAGGCCGCCCAGCCAGCGCCGGTTGACATAGGGCTGCGACACGCGCCGGGCATGCTCCTCCACCGCGTCCTGGGCCTGCTTCTTGGTGCCGACGAACAGCACCGCGCCGCCCCGCTCCGAGACGTTGCGCACGTAGTCGTAGGCGTCCTGCAGCATGACGATCGTCTGCTGCAGATCGATGATGTAGATGCCGCCGCGCTCGCCGAAGATGAACCGGCGCATCTTCGGGTTCCAGCGCCGCGTCTGATGGCCGAAGTGCACGCCGGCCTCCAGCAGCTCTCGCATGGTGACTGCGGGCACGCGCAATCGCCTCCTCAGAACATGGTTGGTGATGATGCCGGTGGAGACGGCCGGAGCCTCGAGCTGCATCGAGGCACCACCGGACGCCGGGGCCCACCGGATAGGGGACCGGAAACTGCCCGGAGTCTAGCCGGTGCGGCCGTTCGAGGGGCTCAATCGCGCGCTGCGGCGAGCGCCGCCTGCAGATCGTCGGGCAGCGCCGAGCGCACGTCGACCTGCTCGCCCGTGACGGGATGGTCGAAGCGCAGGCGCGCGGCGTGCAGGAACTGGCGTGCCAGCCCCAGCTCCGCACCGTGCCCGTACACCGGGTCACCGACGACGGGGATGCCGATCGCCTGCAGGTGCACACGGATCTGGTGCGTGCGCCCGGTCTCGAGCTCGACGTCGAGCAGCGTGTGGCGGGGCAGCAGCTCGGCGATCGCGAAATGGGTGACCGCTGCCCGCGCGGCATCCGAGTCGAGCGAGACGCGCGTCGGATCCCGGCGGTCGCGTCCGATCGGCGCCTCGATCGCGCCCCGCCGGGATGCCGGCCGCCCGCGGACGAGCGCGGCGTAGCTGCGGTGGATCCTGCGGCGGCGGAGCATGGACTGCAGCCGCGCCAGCGTCCGGTCGTCGCGCGCAACCACCAGCAGACCGGACGTGTCGCGATCGAGCCGGTGCACGATCCCCGGCCGCGGTCCCTCGCCCCCGATCACGTGCAGCAGCCCGTGCACCAGCGTCGGGCCCGAGTAGCCCGGGACGGGATGCACCAGAAGGCCCGCGGGCTTGTCGACGACGAGCAGGTCGTCGTCGCGGTAGAGGATCGGGATGTCCAGCTCGACGGGCTCGAGATGCGACTCGGATGGCTCGGGCTCGGGAAACTCGACCAGCTGCCCGGCCGCCAGCTTCAGTGACTTGCGCGGCGAGCCGCCGTCCACCGTGACGGCTCCCGAGTCGATCAGCCGCTCGGCGGCAGCGCGCGTTCCGACCGCGTCGAGCGACGCGAGGAAGCGGTCGAGGCGGCTGCCGGCCGCCTCCTGCGGCACCCGCAGCGCGTGCATCAGGCCGGTTCGCCGTTCCCGGGATCGGGATGCTCGGCGCTCGGCATCCGCTCCAGCCGGCTCAGCCCCAGCAGCAGCAGGGCGACCCCGATCACGATGAAGGTGTCGGCCAGGTTGAACGTCGGCCAGTGCGAGAGGTGGATGAAGTCGGTGACGTAGCCGTTGCGGACGCGGTCGGCCAGGTTGGAGACGCTGCCGCCGATCAAGAATCCGAGTGCCACGGGGAACAGCAGGTGCCGCGAGCCGGATCGGGCGAAGTGCACGAGCATCCACACGACCGCAGCCGCGGTCAGCAGCGAGATCACCTCCAGCCGTCCCGGGAACACGCCGAATGCGATCCCGGTGTTGCGGACATGCGTGATGTCCAGGAACGGCGTGATCCGGCGCACCTCGCCGAGCGCCATGCGGTCGACGATCAGATGCTTGGTGGCCTGGTCGGCGACGACCACGGCCGCCGCGACGGCGAGCAGGCCGGCCCACTGCAGCGATCCGGCCGCGCGCCGGGCCGGCTCGCGCGGCGGCAGCTGCTCGATCAGCCCCGTTCCTCGAGCCGTTTGCACTCGATGCACCTGGCCGCGTAGGGAAGCGCCTCGAGCCGCTCGTCTGCGATCGGCTCGCCGCATCGCTCGCACCGGCCGTAGGTGCCGGCGTCGATCCGCGACAGCGCGGCGTCGATGCTCGACAGCAGGTGCTCTGCGTTGTCCTCCAGGGACTGCTCCATCTCGCGGTCGAGCGTCTCCGTGGCGCTGTCGGCAAGGTGGGAGTCGATGCCGTCCTCGTCGACCAGATCCTCGATCGAGTGCGAGAGGTCGTCGCGCAGCGCCTGCACCTCGGCCACGACCCGGTCACGCTCGGCCTGCAGCCGCTCACGCGCGGCGTTGGTGTCGACGCTCAACCCCGATCCCCCCCGTTCATGGCCGCGGCCGCGAGCACCTCGTCGGTGCGGGCGGCGTCACAGCCCTCGATCTCGACGATCTTCTCACGGCCGCCGGCACCTGAGACGACGCGGACGTCGTCCGCGCGGACACCGAGCAGACCGGCCAGGAAGGCGGTCAGCGACCGGTTCGCACGTCCCGCCTCGGGCGTCGCAGCCACCCGCAGCTTCCAGCCGCCGGCGTGGCGGCCGACGACCGCGGTGCGCCTGGCGCCCGGCGAAACCCGGAGGGAGAGTCTGGTGCGAGAGTGGGTCACGGGGGCTTCCGGCGGCGGCGTTGAACGCCCGCCAGTATAGCCGCGCACCTCTCGCTTCCCGGCTCGGGCTGCGTGCTAGGAGGCGACCGTCAGCTCGGTGGCGGAGGGTTCGGCGATCAGCTCCTCGTGATCGCGAACCGACTGCAGCGTCGAGCCGAGCAGCGACCGCAGCCGCGTGCGGAACTGGCGCTCGTCGGCGCGCAGCCGCTCGACCTCACGGCGCACCTGCTCGCGCTCGGCGTAGGTCTTGTGGATGATCTCGCGGGCACGCGCCTCGGCCTCGCGAACGATCAGCTCGGCGTCGCGTCCGGCCTGCGCGCGCAGCTCGTCGGCCGTGCGCTGCGCGGTGACCAGCGCGTCGCGCATGGCGTGCTCGGTGTCGCGCAGCTCGCCGAGCGACGTCTCCAGCTCGTGGACGCGATCCTCGAGGTTCGCACGGTCGCGCCAGACCGTCTCGAAGGCGGACGTCGCGCTGGTCATGATGTCGTCGACCTCGGAAACGCGGTAGCCGAGGATGGAGCGCCGGGGACGCTGGTGCCTGAGTTCTGCTGGTGAGAGTGCCATGCGGCCGTTGTTCGACACCGGACGGTGCGCTCCTGCTACTCGAACTGGATCAGGATGTTGGCGACGACCTGGTAGACCAGCTGCAGGACGATCAGGGCGATGATGGGCGACAGGTCGAACCCGCCGAGCGGCGGCACCAGCCGGCGGAAGATGCCCAGGTACGGCTCCACCGTGTCGTGCAGGAACGTCCGGATGCGCCCGATCCAGACGTTGTAGGGAAGCTGCACCCACGACATCAGGATGTACAGGAAGATCAGGATCGTATAGACGTAATAGAGCGCGGTGAGGAAGTTGACGGCGGTCGACACGGGCGGACTACCCTAGCTCCCCGGCACGCCGCATCGCCGCAACCACGCCGTCGATGATGCCCGCGCGCACGCCCCGCCGCTCCATCTCGGCAAGGCCGGCCGACGCCGTGCCGCCGGGCGATGTGACCATCCGTCGAAGCACGCTGCAGGGCGCGTCCTCCTCGCGCAGCAGGCCGGCGGTGCCCGTGATCGTCGAGAGCACGAGCGTGCGCGAGTCGGCATAGCTGAGGCCGCTGGCGATGCCGGCGTCCTCGAACGCCTCGAAGATCAGCGCGAGGAACGCCGGGCCCGACCCCGAGAGGGCGGTCGCCGCGTCGAACTGCCGCTCCTCCAGCGGCACGACCTCGCCCAGCAGCCGGAACGCCGAGAGCACCCGCTCCTCGGCGGCCGTGTCGATGAACCGGCCGGCCGAGTAGGCCAGCGTCCCCATGCCCACCTGCACGCCCACGTTCGGCATGAACCGGAACACCGGCGCGTCGACGTCGAGGATCGTCTCCAGGGTGGCGGTGCGGACGCCGGCGGCGACCGAGACGATCGCCTTCTGCGGCGTCACCAGGTCGCTCACCTCCCGCAGCACGCGCTCGACGTCGACCGGCTTGACGCAGAGCACGATCACGTCCGCCTCGCGGGCGACGTCCGCGTTGTCGGCGAGGTGCCGGACGCCGTGGCGGTCGGCGAGCGTGGCCGCCCGGCCCGAGCCGCGGTCGGTGACCAGGATCCGCTCCGCGATCGAGGGGTCGGCCCGCACCCACCCGCGCACCATCGCCGACGCCATGTTGCCTGCGCCGAGAAGTCCGAGCGTCGTCTGCTGAGCCGCCATAGCGCGAAGAGCGTACCGGAACCCGCTGCCCGTAGAGTCCGGGGTGCGTGGTCACGATTCCCCCGCACCTGGCGGAGAACCTGCACGACTGGCACGGCCAGGAGGGTGACCGGTGGCTCGCCGAACTACCGGCCCGCGTGGGAGCGCTGGCCGCCCGATGGCAGATCGAGATCGGCGAGCCGTTCGCCGAGGGCGGCGCCGTCTCGTGGGTGGCCCCTGCGCGCACCGCGGACGGCGCGGAGGTGGTGCTCAAGGTGTTCCTCGTCGGGCTGGAGAACGCCGAGGAGCCCCAGGCGCTGGCGCACTACGACGGCCGGGGCGCCGTCCGCATGCTGGCGGGCGAGCCGGGCGCGCTGCTGCTCGAACGGCTGCGGCCCGGCACCCAGCTGTGGGCGCTCGAGGACGATGACGAGGCATGCCGCGTGGTGGCTGGCCTCCTGCGCCGGCTCTGGCGGCCGCCGGGCGACGGCCACCCGTTCCGGTCGCTCGCCGGCGACGCCGCGGACTGGTCGCACACGATCCTGCGCACGTGGGACGTGCTCGACGGGCCGTTCGAGCGGCGGCTGGTCGACGAGGCGGTGTCGGCGGCGGCCGATCTCGCGCCGACGCAGGGGGAGCTCGTGGTGCTGCACCAGGATCTGCACGGCGGCAACGTCCTGCGGGCCGAGCGCGAGCCGTGGCTGGCGATCGATCCGAAGCCGGTGGTGGGCGAGCGGGAGTTCGACCTGGCCTCGCTGATACGCGACCGGCGCGAGTCGATCACCGAGCGGATCGTCCGGCGGCGGCTCGACCTGCTGAGCAGCGAGCTCGGCCTCGACCGGGAGCGCATGCGGCGATGGGCGCTGCTCCATGCACTGGCGTGGGGCGTGGACGAGTCGGGCGCCTGGCCCGAGATGGTGGCCGTGGCGCGCTGGCTGGCCGCGATGGGTCAGCGCACCCACAGCTGATCGGCGCACGCGCTCAGTACTGATTGAAGAAGCCGCGCTCCATCAACGACGCCTTGTCCTCGGCCGACACGGTGACGTGCGCCGGAGTGAGGAGGAACACGCGGTCGGCGACTCGCTGCATGGAGCCGTCCAGCGCATAGGTCAGCCCGCTCGAGAAGTCGATCAGCCGCTTCGCGAGGTCGGAGTCGGAGGCCTGGAGGTTGATGATGACCGGCACGTCGGACTTGAGCCGGTCTGCCACCTTCTGCGCGTCGTTGAACGATTTCGGCACGACCAGCTCGACCTGGGCGGCGTTGCGCTGCCCGCCGTTCACGACCGCCGCCGGGCGCGACCGGCCGCGCGCCGAGCGCGGCGGCTCGTCCGAGAAGATGTCATCGAAGTCGGCTCCGGAGCGCCGCCGGGGGTTCAGCCGCCGGACGTTCGGCCGCTCGTTGTAGCGGCTCTCGAGATCCTCGTGGGCGGCCGATCCGTCGTCGTCGAAGTAGTCGTCCTCCCAGTCCTCCTCCTTGATCCCGAAGTAGACCTGGGTGCGGTGCCACATGTCCTTGACGCTCATGTCTCCACCACTTTACCGTCCATAGAGGACGCTCCCCACCCGCACGATGGTCGCTCCCTCGGCCGCGGCGGCCCGATAATCCTGGCTGGTACCCATCGAGAGGTGGCGGAAATCGTGCCGGCCCGACCATTCCGGGGCCAGCCGGTCGCGCAGGTCGCGCAGCGATGCGAACCAGGGCCGCGCGTCGTCGGGCTTTTCGGCCAGCGGCGGCATCGTCATCAGCCCATGGAACACGACGCGGTCGAGCTCCTGGATCTCGCCCAGGAACGCGTCCACCTCGCCCGTCGCAACGCCGGACTTCGACTCCTCCCCGGCCGCGTTGACCTGCAGGAGGCAGGCCACCGGCCCCTCGACGGCGTCCTGCATCCGCCGGCACGCCGACACGGAGTCGATCGCGTGGATCAGCCGCACGCGGCCCACGATGTCCTTCACCTTCCGGCTCTGCACGTGGCCGATGAAGTCCCACGTGAACAGGTCGCCGAAGCGCTCCTGCTTCGCGATCAGGGCGTCCGACCGGTTCTCGCCGACCAGCTCGACGCCCGCCTCGCGCAGCGCCGGCAGCTCGTCCGCGTCGACGTACTTGGTCGCGGCCAGGATCTCCACGCCGTCCCCGACCTCGGAACGCACGCGGGCGAGGTTCTCGCGTATGACGTCGGGGTCAGCCAAGCAGGCCCACAACTCCCTGCCGACCCGTCACGCCCCGGTCGCGCCGGTGCGAGAAGTAGCGGTCGCCGTTGCAGATCGTGCACTCGCCGGCAACGGCCACGTCCTCCACGCCGCTCGCCCGCAGAGCACGCTCCGCGCACAGCCACAGGTCCGCGCGGCCGTCGCGCACCACGTCATCGCCGAAGCGCCGCCGAAGCGGGCCGGCAACCTCCTCGCCCACCTCGTAACAGCACGGTCCGGCGCCCGGTCCCACCGCCGCCACGGCGGGCCCGCCGACGGCGTCTGCCCCGGTCTCGGCGATGCCGGCCTCGAGGCCCCGCCATCCGGCATGCAGGACCGCCAGCCGCCCGCCGTCGCGGCGGGCGATCGCGATCGGCAGGCAATCCGCAGTGAGCAGCGTCATCGGCCTGCCGGGGAGGCTGGTGACGAGCCCGTCCGACTTGGGGAACGGCTCGGCGCCCGGCTCGAGGAACCGGCCGCTTGCGGGGCGCTCGGTCACCTCGCGCACGTCGGTGCCGTGCACCTGCCACGCCATGGTCGCGTCGTGCGCGTTGCCGCCCGCGGACTCCACCGCGCGGCTGCGGTTCGCGGCGACGTTCGCCGGCTCGTCCGCCGTCAGGGCTCCGAGATTCAGGGAGGCGAACGGCCCGCCGGACACCCCGCCGAGCCGGGAGGTGAACGCGACGCGGACGCCGTCCGGTGCGGACGCCCAGTCGAGCAGCGGCGTGTCGGCATCCCGCCAGACCAGCCCGTGCATCACAGCACGACCTCGACGCCCGGAACCGGCTTGCGGCTGGCGTACTCGTACGCGCACACCCCGGCCGACAGCCGGGCCGCCCGCGACCATCCCCGCACCCCGCGCCGCTGCACCTCCACCTCGATCACCGCGTGGTCGGCTGCATAGGCGAACACCCGCCCGCCGTCGGGATCGCGGTAGGCCACGCCGACCATGTCGGCCAGCGCGCAGTGCACCTGGCCGTCGATGCGCAGGAACGGCCCGCGGATCGAGAACCGGTACTCGTTCGGCGAGATGTGGGCACGAGCCGCGAGCCCGCGCAGCGAGCCGTGCAGCTCGTGCCGCGCGCCGTTCGCCACCACGGCGCCGGTCGTCAGAACGGGCGTGAGCGGCCCGAGCGCGCCGTAGCGCCGGCTCACCACCTCGACGAAGTCCTCGGGCGACGCGAACGCGTTGCAGTGCACCCGGGCGGAGGCCTCGGCGTGGCGGTTGCCCCACGCGTGCAGCTGGTGCGTCGGCCACTGGCGCACCTCCAGCACCCGGTCGCCGATCGCGAAGGTGCCGTTCGCGCGGATGGTCGGCTGGCTGACCAGGATCTCGGCGCGCCGCAGGCGCCCGCCCCCGCCGTAGCCGAACGGCTCGCCGCCGGGCGTCCAGCGCAAATCCCAGCGCGCCTCGTCCACCCTGCCGCTGGCGCTCGCGACGTCGAGCACGCTCGGCCCAAGCGTCAGCGGGAAGCCACCCGCCCCGGTGGTGAACTGGTCGATCGAGAACAGCTGGCGGCGCGCGTACGTGTGCCCCTCGGGGTCGCGTCCGACGAACCACAGCTCGGCCGACGACTCACCGGGCGCGGCGGCAGGCGGCACGTGGAAGCTGTGGCGGATCCAGGCAGATGCGGCGGAGCGCGGGTCGAGCAGCCGCAGGTGCCAGGCCTCGTAGTGCCCCGGCTGTCCGCGCCAGCGGCTGGCATTCGCGGTGGACAGCCTCATCGTGCAACCTCGGCGAGCAGCTCGCGGGCGGCGTCGAGCTGCTGGTCGCGGCCGCCCAGCTCGCCGTTGCGGCGGCGGCGCAGCAGCTCCGCCAGCACCCGGCCGATCTGCGGCGACTCCGCCATGCCGAACTGCTCGCGCAGCGTGTCGCCGTCGATGTCGAGCGTCACCTGCCGCAGCCGCTCCAGATAGAGCTCCGCCCGCTCGCCCGCAGCGCCGCCGCCCGCCAGCATGACCAGCGCAACCTCGACGGGCTGGGCCGCCAGCAGCTCCGCGATGCGGGCGGGCTCCTCGGTCCGTTCGAGCGGGCCCTGCAGGCGCGGCGGCACGACCGCGGCGGCCGCCACGACGCGCGCGTCCCTTCGGCGCACGCGGAGCCGTTCCAGCCAGGCGTCCAGCTCGTCGCCCGGCATGCCGCGCGCGAGCACCGCGAGCCGGCCGCGCCAGGCGGGCTGCTCGGGGGCGTGCCGCCGGCGCGCCGCGTCGAAGCGCTCGACCAGCCGGTCGGCCTCCTCGCCGCAGTCGAGCGCCGGGTGCAGCGCCCGCCCCAGGGCGATCTGCGAGATGCGGTGCAGCGCCCGGGACACCTCGTGCTCGCTCAGGATCGCGACCAGCTCGTCGCGGACGCGGGCACCGGAGAGATCGCCGACCAGCCCCATGTCGACACAGCTCTGCGCCAGCTGCCGCGTCAGCGCGTCCATCTCGAACGCGTAGCGGTTCTCGTAGCGGACGGCGCGGAAGATGCGGGTCGGATCCTCGATGAACGAGAGGTTGTGCAGCACGCGCACGACGCCGCTTCGGAGGTCGCGCCCACCGCCGTAGGGGTCGACCAGCAGCCCGAACTCCGCGGGCAGCAGCGACACCGCCATCGCGTTGATCGTGAAGTCCCGGCGGTAGAGGTCCTGGCGGATCGACGAGTGCTCCACCGTCGGGAGAGCGGCCGGGTACTCGTAGTGCTCGGTGCGGGCGCTGGCGACGTCGACGCGCAGATCCCCTGCGATCACGACGGCCGTATGGAACTTGTCGTGCGCGTGGGCCCGGCCGCCCAGCGACGCGGCCAGCCGGTCGGCGAACGCGACGCCGTCGCCCTCGACCGCGAGGTCGATGTCGAACGTCGGCTCGTCCAGCAAGAGGTCGCGCACCGCGCCCCCGACGAGGTAGAGGCCCGCGACGTCCGCGGCTGCCTCCGCGATCGAGGGCCACAGCCGCTCGAGCCCCGGCAGCGCGCGCAGCCGCGGGCCGAGGTCGACCGCGGGCGCCGGCGGAGCGCCCGGCGGCGCGTCGCGCATCGCACGAAGCAGGTCACCGCGGGTGACGATGCCGAGCACCTCGCCGGTCGGGTGCGGCCCGCTCTCCCCGTCCGCCGTCACCGCCAGGCGGCCGGCGCCGTGCACCAGCGCGCGCTGGACGTCTGCCAGCGTGGCATCCGGCCCGACGGCGATCACCTCGGCGCTCATGATCCCGCGCACGGGCGCATGTCCGAGGCGATGCCCGATCGCGCGCCCGAGGTCTTCGCGCTCGACCACGCCCACCATGTCCCCGCCCGACGCGATCGGGACGCCCGACGTGTGGCGGCGGCGGCACTCGGCCAGCGCCTCGTCGATGGTGGCGCCGGCGTCGACGAACCATGGCGGCGACGACATGATGTCGGCCGCCCGGGGGCCGGACGCCACGCCCGCCGCGAGCAGCTCGGGGAGCCGCGCGACCACGCGCTCCAGCGGCTGGTCGCGCACGATCGCCGACGCGGCCTGCGCATGACCACCGCCGCCGAGGCCGGCCATGACGGCGGCGACGTCGAAGGCCGGCGTCCGGCTGCGGCCGACGGCGAACACCCGCCCGTCCATCTCGACCAGCATCACGAGCGCCTGGGCGTCGGTCAGATCCGTGATCTTCCCGGCCAGCGTCGAGACTCCGTCGACGTAGCGCGGCCAGCGCGCGGCCGCGACCAGCACGCCGACGCCACCGGACTGCCGCTGCTCGGCGGCGTCGATCAGCGTCGTCAGCAGCGCGCGGTGGTCGTCGCCGAGCGGCGTGTGGAGGAAGCCGCCGACAAGATCCTGGTTGCCGCCGTGCCGCATGCAGAACGCGAGCGCCTCCACGTCGCGCACCGTGGTCGTCGGGTAGGTCAGCGACCCGGTGTCCTCATGGATGCCGAGTGCCAGGGCGGTCGCCTCCGTTGCGGTGGGCTCGATGCCGCGCTCGGCCAGGATTCCGGCCAGGGTGCTCGAGAGCGCGCCGTCGTGGGAGCGCACAGCGTGGTGGGCCGGCGCCCAGGCGGGCAGGTCGTCGCCGTGGTGGTCGAACAGGAACACCTCGATGCCGTCGCGATGCAGCAGGCCGGCCAGGTCACCCAGCCGGCGATCATCCGACGTCTCGACGACGATCGCTCGGGTCACGCCGTCCAGGTCGCACTCCGCCGCGTCAGCGAGTCCGAGCTCCTCCGCGTGGAGGGCGACGAACTCGCGCACGTTGCGGTTCAGCCCGCCGTGGAGCAGGATCGCCGCGTTGGGGTACAGCCGGCGAACCGCCAGCATCGATCCGAGCGCGTCGAAATCCGTGCTCCCATGGGAGAAGATGACCTCTGCGGGCCGCATGCGCAGAGGGTACCGGAGGGCCCGATCCGCATTGCCCTCACCCGTCGACGATCGCGATCGCCTCGATCTCGACCCGCGCTCCGGCCGGCAGGCCTGCCACCTGGATCGTCGACCTGGCCGGGGGGTCGCTCGTGAAGTAGGTGGCGTAGACCTCGTTCATCGCGCCGAACTCCCCGAGGTCGGTCATGAAGACGGTCGTCTTGACGACGCGGTCGAGCCCGCTGCCCGCCCCCTCGAGCACCGCCCGCAGGCTCTGCAGCACGCGATCGGTCTGAGCGGCGATGTCCCCCTCGACGAGCGTTCCGCTGCCGGGGTCGAGCGGCACCTGGCCCGCGCAGAACACGAAGCCGTTCGCGGCGATTGCCTGGTTGTAGGGTGCGCCGGCAAACGGCCGGGGTGCGCCGTCGACGGCGATCACGGTCTTCGTCACGATGTGGCTCCTTTGGTCGTTGACGGCGGGGCGACCGCCAGCCGCTCCGCTCGGATCTCGGCGGAACGCGCGTGGGCCGGGAGGCCCTCGGCGCGGGCAAGCTCGGCCAGCGGGGCGGCCAGCGCCGCGACCGCGGCCTCCGGCACCTCGACCACCTCCTGAATGCGCACGAACACGGCCGGCGTGAGGCCCGACGAGAACCGCCCGCGGCCGCCGGTCGGCAGGATGTGGTTCGAGCCGGCGACGTAGTCGCCGAACGCCGTCCCGCTCATCGGCCCGAGGAAGATGGCGCCCGCGTGCCGGACGCGGTCGAGCATCGCCGGCGCGTCGTCCACCATCAGCTGCAGATGCTCCGGCGCGTAGCGGTTGACGAACGCGAGCGCGGTCTCCCAGGTGTCGGCGTGGAGCAGGGTGATGCCGTCCGCGCCGTGCCCCTCGATCGCCGAGGCGATCGCATCGAGCACATCGCCCTCGACCGACACGACGATCGAGCTGGACCCGGCGCCGTGCTCGGCCTGTGCGAGCAGATCCCACGCGACCACGTCCGGCGGAGCCGATGCGTCCGCCAGGACGACCAGCTCGCTCGGGCCGGCGAGCGACTCGATCCCGACCTCGCCGAACAGCCCCCGCTTCGCCTCCTCGACGAACGCGTTGCCGGGGCCCACCAGCACGTCGACGGGCGCGATCGTCTCGGTGCCGAGCGCAAGGGCGGCGATCGCCTGGGCGCCGCCGATGGCGTAGACCTCGTCCACCCCGAGCAGCCGGCACGCGGCGAGGACGGCGGCAGCGGGCAGCCCGTTCAGCCCCGGGGGCGAGCACACGGCGATCTCAGGCACGCCTGCCACCTGCGCCGGGACGATGGCCATCACGGCGCTGGACGGATACGCGGCCAGACCGCCGGGCGCATAGACGCCGGCGCGGTCGACCGGCGTCGGCCGCGTGCTGACGATCTGGCCCTGCCGGAGTATCTGCCTGGTCGGCCGGGGCAGCGTCTCGGTCGCCGTCGTCCGGAGGTTGGCCGCCAGCATCTCGAGCGCCTCCATGACGCGCGACGGCGTGTCGCGTGCCGCCTTCGCAAGGTCCTTCGGCCGGACGCGCAGGCGCTCCAGCTCGACGTCGTCGAACCGCGAGGTGAGACGGCGGATGGCGGCGTCACCGCCGCTTCGCACCATCTCGACGACGTCCGCCACGGACCCGCGGACGCGCTCCCGGTCCGCATCGCTCGGCCGTAGCGACCGCACGCATTCCGCGACCTGGTCGGCCGTTATGTGACGCCGCTGCACGACGCGATTCTAGAGACTGACGGCTGCGCCGGCCCGAGCGCCATACGCGGCCCCGGCGGTCGCCATCGCCTCGCGTGCGCCCAGCGTGACGACGTTCGCGAGATCCTCGTCGCCGCCCAGCAGGAGCGACGGCACGTAGCAGAGCTGCAGGTTCGGCTCGAGATCGCCGAACCGCTCGCGCGCGGCGACCGTCATGTCGTCGCGCGGTGCCACGGCATTTCGGGTGAACTCGCCCGCCAGGAACGCCGCGAACCCCTCCGCGATCGGCTCGGCCTCCAGGCGGCAGGCGTCGAGGCGGTACACGGTGGTTTCGAGCGCGAGCGGATCGTCCCCGATCCGGTAGCCGTACTGGTCGCCCCATACCGTCTCGCCGATGAACCACCAGCCGTCCGCGCGGGCCCCCCACGCGCTCCGCCAGCCGGCCGGCGCGTTCCACCGGCCCATGTCGCGCACCGACCACGGTCCCAGCCCGAACAGCCGGAAGTATCCGCCGTACGCGTCGAGGCCGTTCGTGAGCGAGAGCAGCCGCGCGTGGTCGAGCGGCAGGACGGCACCGTGGTCGCCGAGCAGGGAGCTCGGCGAGAGCATGTCCGCCGCCGGACGCGTGCGCGCCAGCCCGCGGCTGAGGAGCGTCGAGAGGCAGTCGTCGACGGTCATCCCTCGACCCGCTCGATCAGCGCGCCCAGCCCGCGGAGCCGCTCGTCGATCCGCTCGTAGCCGCGGTCGATCTGGCCGACGTTGCCGATCCGGCTCGTGCCCTCGGCGCAGAGGCCCGCCATCAGCATCGCCATCCCGGCGCGGATGTCGGGGCTCTCCATCCGGTAGCCGACCAGCCGGCACGGTCCAGTGACGACGGCGCGGTGCGGGTCGCAGAGGATGATGCGCGCTCCCATCGAGACCAGCTTGTCCGTGAAGACCAGGCGGTTCTCGAACATCTTCTCGAAGATCAGGACGGTGCCCTTCGCCTGCGTGGCGATCGCCACGGCGATCGACGTCAGGTCGGCCGGGAACATGGGCCAGGGGCCGTCGTCGATCTTGGGGATCTGGTCGTGCAGGTCGTCGACGACGACCAGGTCCTGGCCCGGCGGGACGCGCACGCTGGTGCCATCCACCTCGATGGCCACGCCGAGACGGCTGAAGGATTGCCGGATGGCGCGCAGGTGCTCGACGGCGGCGTCCTCGATCGTCAGGTCGCCGCCTGTCACGGCCGCCAGGCCGATGAACGAGGCCACCTCGATGTGGTCGGGGCCGATCCGGTGCCGGCAGCCGTGCAGCTCCTCGGCGCCGTGCACGACCAGCACGTTCGAGCCGATGCCCTCGATGTCAACGCCCATCTTGCAGAGCAGCCGGCACAGATCCTGGACGTGCGGCTCGCACGCCGCGTTCATGATCACCGTCGTCCCGTGCGCGAGCGCGGCGGCCATGACGGCGTTCTCGGTGCCGGTGACGCTTGCCTCGTCGAGATGGATCTCGGCGCCCTCCAGGCCGTCCCGCGCGCGCAGCCGGTACTCGCGGTCGGCCTCGACGTCGGCGCCGAGCGCCGCGAACGCCATCAGGTGGGTGTCGACCCGCCGGCGCCCGATCACGTCGCCGCCCGGCGGCGGGACGTCTGCGGAGCCGAAGCGCGCAAGCAGCGGGCCCGCGGCGAGGATCGACGCCCGGATGCGCGTGCAGAGCTCGGGGTCGAGCGTCGTCGTGGCGACGTCGGACGCCCACACCCGCACCGTGTTCGGGCCCTCCCACTCGACGTCGACGCCGAGCGCGCGGATCAGCTCGATCATCTCCTCGACGTCGCGGATGTGCGGGACGTTGTCGAGCGTGACGGGATCGGCGGTGAGCAGGCAGGCTGCGAGGATCGGCAGTGCCGCGTTCTTGTTGCCCGCGGGGCGGATCGTCCCCGACAGCGGCCGCCCACCCTCGATCAGGAAAGCCTCCACCGTGCCCTCTCGTGCCGCCGTTGCCACAGTCATCTCAGAGTAGTCCCATTCGCCCCGGTTGACCGCGGTCCTGCTACGTTCGTCGCCGACATGGCAGACGACCTCGTGCACGACCGCGACGCCGCCTGGGCGCTTCTCACCGAGTGGACGCAGAGCGAGGCGCTGCGCCGTCACGCGCTCGCGGTGGAGGCGTCGGTGCGGGCCTACGCGCGCCGGCTCGGCGAGGACGAGGATGCGTGGGGCAACGTTGCCCTCCTCCACGACTTCGACTACGAGCGCCACCCGACGCTCGATCAGCATCCCCAGGACGGCGCCCCGGTGCTGCGCGAGCGCGGGTACCCGGAGTGGTTCATCCGCGCGATCCAGTCCCACGGCGACCACACCGGGGTGACCCGCGAGTCGCGGCTCGAGCAGACGCTCTACGCCTGCGACGAGGTGTCCGGCTTCGTGCACGCGTGCGGGCTGGTGCGCCCCGACGGCATCGCCACGCTGGAGCCGAGGTCGGTCCGCAAGAAGCTGAAGCAGCCGAGCTTCGCGAAGGGCGTCAACCGCGAGGACGTCGTCCACGGCGCCGAGCAGTTGGGCGTCGACCTTGATGAGCACATCGCGTTCGTGATCGAGGCTCTGCGGCCGATCGCGCCCGAGCTCGGGCTACGCGGTTAGCGCCTCCGCCAGCCGGTCGATCTCGTCGTCGGTCGTCCACGCTCCCACCGACACCCGGACGTACGGGGTATCCGGGATGCTGCGGATGAGGATCCCCTGCTCGCCCAGGCGCGAGACGAGTGCGGCCGTGTCCTCGACCCCGTCGACGGTGAGCGCGATCAGCGGCCCGCCACCGTCGCCCTGGTCGGCAACGACCACGCCGGGCTGTCTGCGCAGGCGCTCGCACGCCCGTGCCGCGTTGGCATCCGTCCGCTCGACCCACCCGGCGCGACCGCCCTCGAGCGATTCGACCCACTCGATCGCGGCCGCGATGCCGGCCAGGATGGTCGTGTCGATGGAGCCGCCGTCGTAGCGCGCGGCGTCAGGATGAAACGCCCCGATCCTGCCCTCGACGAGGTTCCAGAAGCTCGACTGCGCCGTCCAGAGACGGTCGTACCAGCCGGGCGCCACCCACAGACCGCCCGTGCCCTGCGGTCCCAGCAGCCACTTCTGACCCGAGAAGGCGTAGAAGTCGGCGCCGGTCGCCGTCACGTCGACGTCGATCGCGCCGACCGACTGCGCGCCGTCGAGCAGCAGCGAGGCGCCCACCCGGTGGGCGGCTGCGGCCAGCCGGGGGGCATCGAGCCGCCGGCCGGTCGTCCACAGCACGTGCGAGACGGCGACCATGCGCGTGCGCTCGCCGATCGCCTCCTCGAGCTCGTCTGCGGGCACCGCCCGCACGTCGACGCCGTGGCGGCTCGAGATCACGTCCAGCGGACTGAGGATGCCCTGGTGCTCCTCGGTCGTGGTCACGACCTGGTCGCCCGGATTCCAGTCGATGCCTGCGACGACAACGGCCACGCCGCTCGAGGTCGAGCTGGTGACCGCGACCTGCTCGGGCGGTGCGTTGACGGTGCGCGCAAGAGCCGCCCGGGCCCGGGCGCGGAGCTCGCGCATGTGCGCGTACATCGCCATGCCGATGCGCGGCCTCAGCACCGCCTGCTCGAGCTCCTCCCGCATCGCGTCGGCCGCCGCTCGCGGCATCGGGCCGTTCGTGCCGGCGTTCAGGTAGGTGACGCCCTCCAGCGAGGGCAGCTGGTCGCGGATGGTCACAGCAGGACCACCGAGTCGATGGGATCGTGGTCGGAGAGGCGGACGGGCAGCTTGCCCTCGATCGGGAGGTCACGCCGCTCGGGCGGCCAGGGAGCGGGACGCGACTCCTCGACCATGCCCCGCACGAGGATGTGGTCGATGCGCATGCCGAGCTCCTCCGGATCCTCGAACCAGCCGCGTGCGCGAAGCGAGCGCATGCCCGGCGAGCGCGCGGTCGCGTTCAGGTCGCCGGCGAGCACCATCGGCGCGCCGCGCGCGAACTGCTCCAGCACCCAGCCGGCGCGCTCCAGCTGCTGCTGGTTGTCGCTCGACCCGGCGTGCAGGTTCGCCAGGGCGACCTCGCGGCCCGCCCGGCGATGGCGCAGGCGGACGAGCTGTGCGATGCGCGGCTCGCCGCGCAGCCGCTGCTGGCGGTTGATCTGCACGCGGCGGGCGGAGACGAGCAGCAGCTCGCCCCCGTAGAGGACGGCGTTCGCCTGCCCCTCGACCTGTGTGCGTACGAGGTCGGGGAGCGCCTTGCCGACGGCGGCGCCGACGGCGAGCGGCAGTGGCACGTGCACGAACGGGACGTGGGCGCCGTAGGCGGGCGCGAGCGTGACGCCCATGCCGGTCGCCTCGCTGAGCAGTGAGCCGGCCCAGACGGGCACCTCCTGGAGCACGATCACGTCAGGGGCGTCCTCGGTCATCAGCCGCGCCATCTCCCGGAGCAGCTTGCGGTGCACGTGCGAGTGCTGGCGATCCGGGGGGACGTCGCGGCCGTGGGCGATGTTCCAGGTGCGGATGCGGAGGCGGACGGGGTCGCTCACAGCCGCGATGCTACCGATACGGCCGGTAGCATCCACCCATGAGGCTTCCGGGACGACCGCGGTTCGGGGACATCGTCTCACGCCAGCTGGCGATGTTCATGACCGATCAGCACGACCTCCTGCTCGCGGTCGAGCAGGCGCGCGTCTCCTACACCCACGCCCGCGGCGGCGACGTGGAGGAGCTCTACGGCGACTACATGGATCTGGTCGAGCAGGCCGAGGAGGAGCTGCTCGCGCTTCGCGACCGCTACGCCGAGACGATGGCCGCGCGCGACCGCACTCGGTACGAGCGGGAGTTCTCGAAGGCCGCCGAGCGGCAGCTGCCGTCGCTCGCTGTGCGGCGGGCGTACCAGCGCGCGATGGATCCCGATCTGGATGACTAGCGCGTGAGCGGGCTCGTCGACTGGTTCACCAGTCACGGGTACCTGCTCGTCTTCGTGACGGTCACGCTGGAGCTGCTCGGCATCCCGTTCCCGTCGGAGACGATCCTGATCACCGCCGGCGCCGCCGCGTCGTCCGGCCGCCTCAACATCGCGGCGGTGATGCTGGTCGCCGCAGTCGCCGCGGTGCTGGGCGCGACGGGCGGCTACTGGATCGGACGGATCGGCGGGCGCCGGCTGCTCGACCGCCTGGTCGCCCGCGGCTGGCCGAAGCAGCAGCAGGTGCTGCGGATCGAGCGGTTCTTCGAGCGGCACGGCGGCAAGTCGCTGGTCGGCGCGCGGTTCATCCCGTTCGTGCGCATCTTCGCGCCCTGGATGGCGGGCGCGGCCCACATGCCGCTGCAGCGGTTCGCGGTGTGGAACGTCGCCGGAGGCGTGGCATGGGTGGTGCTGGTCGCGGGCGCTGGATACCTGTTCGGCGAGTCGGTCAGCGCGATCGAGAATGGGCTGGGGCCATGGGCGGTGGCCGTGGTGGTCGTGCTGGCCGGGTCGGCGCTCGTCTGGCACCGCGTCCGGGCGCACGTCTAGCCTCTGGGGTCATGGCTCGGAAGCCCAAGCAGCTGCGTTGCCATTCCTGTCATCGCCGCGCGCTGCGATGGCTCGAGGGTCGGCAGCGGTACATGTGCGACAGCTGCGGGAAGGTGTTCGACCTGGCGGTCGTCGAGGGGCACAACCCTGGACAGGTCGACCGTCAGATGACGCTGAAGCTGCCCGGCTGACCGGCTTGTGAGGCGGTTCACCCGCCGCCTTGACGACCGAACACATGTTCGCCTATGCTGGGTGGTCCCTTGGCAGCCCGGGCGCGCATCCTGATCTGTGCTCTCGTACCCCGTTTCGCGCTGCGCGTCGCGATGGGCGGGACGCTCGGCGACGAGCCGGCGGCGCTCGCGCCCGAGGCAGGCGGCAAGCCGGTGATCGGCGAGGTGAACGCGGCCGCGGCGACGTTCGGCGTGCGGCCGGGAATGCGGGCGGGCGAGGCGATCGCGCGCAGCCCGCGGATCCGGCTGGTGACCGCCGACCCGGGCGCCGTCGCCGACGCGGCGGAGGAGCTGCTGGCGGCGCTGGAGACGATCGGGGCGGCGGTCGAGCCGCTGGGAGCAGGGCAGGCGCTGTTCCGCGCAGACGGGCTGCTGCGGATGCACGGCGGGCTGGGTCGCCTGCTGCATGCGGCGGAGCAGTGCCTGCCCGCTGGGGGCCGTGTGGGGGCGGGGCCGGGACGGTTCACGGCGCAGGCCGCGGCGGCGAAGGCACGGCCGGGCCGGCCCCGGGTGATCGAACAGGGCGGCGGGGCGCAGTTCCTCGAGCGGATGGCGATCGGGCGGCTGGGGCTCGACGAGCGGATGACGGGCGAGCTGGAGGCGCTCGGGGTCCGGACGGCGGGCGCCCTGGCGGCGCTGCCGTTGCCGGCGGTGGCCGACCGGTTCGGCCCGGAGGGGATCGCGGGATGGCGGCTGGCGCGGGGCGAGGACGAGCACTACGTCGCGCCGCGAATGCCGCCGGATCCGCTGCGGGAGTGGATCGACTTCGCGGATCCGGTCGGGGACGAGGCGACGCTGCACCAGGCAACGGTGCTGCTGCTGGAGCGCCTGCTGGCAGCGCCGCGGCGGGGAGGGCGGCCGGTGCGGACGCTGACGGTGTCGGCGCGCCTGGCGGCGGGCGGGTCGTGGCGGCGGCCGGTGCGGATGCGGGAGGCGACGGGTGAGGAGCGACGGCTGCGCGACGCACTGCTCCCGCACCTCGGCGAGCTGCCGGGAGCGGTCGAGCGGCTGTCGCTCGAGCTGGTCGAGCTGGGCGACCAGGGCGGGCGGCAGGAGCTGCTGATGCGCCCGGCGCACGAGGTGCGCAGGGAGCGGGCATCCGAGGCGGCGCGCCAGCTGCGGGCGGCGATGGGCGAGGGGCACCTGCTGCGGGTGGTCGAGGTGGCGCCGTGGTCACGGCTGCCGGAGGGGCGGGAGCTGCTCGTGCCATACGAGTAGGGCGCTCCGGCGCATCTCTGGACGTCGTTCCCACCCACCAGTAGCATTTGGCACATGATCGGCTGTACGCATTCGCTGCGCTCTTCATCGGAGTTCCGGGGCTCGTCTATCTTGCCGACTGGCGGCATCGAAGGCGCACCGCGGCCGAGATGGAGGACGAGGCCGTGCGGGCAGCCCAGGCTGGCTCCGAAGGGCCGGGGGCCCATGAGCCGGTCGCTCCTGCCCTGCCGCCGACGTTCCTCGGGCCGCCCGGCGGCTTTTGAGCCGGGCTCATCCGGCCGCTCCCCGTCGTTTGACGCCTGAACGGCACGGGCACCCACGCCCGGTACCGACTAAGGAGGCAACGACATGGCTGAGCAGTCCCTTCAGGGCAAGACGATCGCGATCCTCGCCGCCGAAGGCGTCGAGCAGGTCGAGCTGACCGAGCCGCGCAAGGCGCTCGACGAGGCCGGCGCCCAGACCAGCATCGTCTCGCCCAAGGCCGACAAGGTGCGCGCCTGGAAATTTACCGAGTGGGGCGACGAGATGAAGGTCGACGTCGCGCTCGACAAGGCGAAGCCCGACGACTTCGATGCGCTGCTTCTGCCGGGCGGCGTCATGAACCCGGACACGCTTCGCATGCAGCCCAAGGCGGTCGACTTCGCGAGCGCCTTCTTTGCCGCGGGCAAACCGG
>DASWRM010000040.1 GCA_036403155.1 Gaiellales bacterium
AGCCGCCTCGGGGCGGCGCCGCTGCTCAAGAAGGCGCTGGACTACGTCTTCCCGGACCACTGGTCGTTCCTGCTCGGCGAGATGGCGCTGTACTCGTTCGTCGTCCTCGTCGCGACGGGCACGTTCCTCGCGCTGTTCTTCGTGCCGAGCACGGCCGAGACCGTCTACCACGGCGGCTACGCGCCGCTCCAGGGCGCGCGCGTCTCGGAGGCGTTCGACTCCACCATGAGCATCTCGCTCGACGTCCCGGCGGGCCTGCTCGTCCGCCAGACGCACCACTGGGCGGCGCTCGTGTTCGTCGCCGCGATCACGCTCCACCTGATGCGGATCTTCTTCACGGGCGCCTTCCGCCGCCCGCGCGAGCTGAACTACGTGATCGGGCTGACGATGCTCACGCTCGCCATCCTGGAGGGGTTCTTCGGCTACTCGCTCCCCGACGACCTGCTCTCGGGGATGGGCCTCGCGATCGCCTACTCGGTCGCGATGTCGATCCCTGTGGTGGGCGAGGACCTCGCGCGCTGGTTCTGGGGCGGCCAGTTCCCCGGCGCGCACGCGTTCGAGTCGCGGATGTACATCATCCACGTGCTGCTGATCCCGGGACTGCTGGGACTGCTGATCGCCCTGCACCTGGCGCTGATCATGGTGCTGCACCACACCCAGTTCGCCGGCCCCGGCCGGCGCGAGCGCAACGTCGTCGGCCTGGTCGCCTGGCCCTCGTACGCGCTCCGCTCGATCGGCCTGTTCTTCGCCGTAGCCGCCATGCTGTTCGGCCTCGGCGGGCTGGTGCAGATCAACGCCATCTGGCAGTACGGCCCGTACGAGCCGTGGGTCGGCACGAACGGCGTCCAGCCCGACTGGTACATGGGATGGCTGATCGGGGCGCTTCGGCTGATGCCCAACTTCGAGCCGACGATCGGCGGCTACACGATTCCCAACCCGTTCTTCGGCGGCGCGCTGTTCCCGATGGTCACCTTCGGGCTGCTGTACGCATGGCCCTGGCTGGAGCGGTGGGTGAGCGGCGACCGCGCCGAGCACAATATCCTCCAGCGGCCGCGCGACAACCCGTGGCGCACGGCGATCGGCGCCGCGCTGTTCGCGTGGGTGGTCGTGCCGTTCGTGGCGGGCTCGTCCGACCGGATCTTCGTCACATTCGACATCCCGTATTCGCGCCAGGTCGACGTGCTCCGCGCGGTCTGGTGGCTCGCACCCGCGGTCGTGTTCGCGATCACCTACAGCGCCTGCCGCCGCCTCCGTGAGACCGAGCTGCGCCCACTGCGACGGTGGACGGGAACCGTGGTGGCGCGTACGGACACCGGCGGGTTCGCGGAGGAGGACGCCGCCCCCTGAGCCGTTTCGCCCGGCGCACCGCCGGGCAGGTCCAGTGCACACCGCACAGGAGGAGTACCAATGGGCGAGAACATGGACGACCTCAAGGGCAAGGCCAAGGAGGGAGCGGGCCGGGCGACCGATGACCGCGACCTGGAGGCCGAGGGCAAGACCGACCAGACCAAGGCGGACGTCAAGCGCGGCGTGAACGACGCCGCTGACGCCGTCAAGGGCGGACTGGACAAGATCACGCCATAGCCGTCACGACCGGGCGGGGGCCGGTGATCCGGCTCCCGCCCAGGTTTTGCCCGCGGTCTGCGCGGGCACGTCAGCGATGTGAGCCACGCAGTCGGACACCGCCGGTGGGCGATCGCGGAGGGCTACATCCCCGAGTGGAGCAACGGCCCCGAGCCGGAGTTCACCAGCCACGAGACCATGTGCGTCCTGAATGCGTCGGACGCCGATGCGAACGTCCTCGTCACCGTCTTCTTCGCGGACCGCGATCCGGTCGAGTACCGCTTCACGGTTCCCGCCCGCCGCACGAAGCATCAGCGCTTCAACGAGTTCGACGACCCGCCGATTCCGCGCGGGACGGAGTACGCGAGCGTGATCGAATCCGACGTGCCGATCGTCGTCCAGCACACACGTCTCGACTCGCGCCAGTCCGAGAACGCGCTGCTCTCGACCATCGCCCACCCGCTTGCCGAGGAGTCGTGATGCCGACCGTTTCCGAGCACCTGATCAGCCGTCTGCGCGAGTGGGACGTCGATCGCATCTTCGGCTATCCGGGCGACGGCATCAACGGCATCATGGGCGCGCTACAGAAGGCGGGCAACGAGGCGCCCGAGTTCGTGCAGGTGCGCCACGAGGAGATGGCGGCGTTCATGGCGTGCGCGCACGCGAAGTTCAGCGGCCGGCCGGGCGTCTGTCTGGCCACGTCCGGCCCGGGAGCGATCCACCTGCTGAATGGGCTCTACGACGCCAGGATGGACCACCAGTCGGTGGTCGCCATTGTCGGGCAGCAGGCGCTGTCGGCGCTTGGCGGCGACTACCAGCAGGAGGTCGACCTGCAGACGCTGTTCAAGGACGTCGCGCGGGAGTACGTGCACATGGTGAGCACGCCGGATCAGCTCCGGCATCTGGTCGACCGCGCGTTCCGGATCGCGATGTCGGAGCGGACGGTGACGTGCATCATCGTGCCGAATGACATCCAGGAGCAGGACGCCGTCGAGAGCCCGCCTCGGATGCACGGCACGGTGCATTCCTCGGTCGGGTACCGCGCGCCGGCCGTTGTCCCCCATGACGACGATCTGCGTCAGGCGGCCGAGATCCTGAACGCGGGGGAGAAGGTGGCGATGCTGGTTGGCGCCGGCGCCTTGCAGGCTGGGGACGAGGTGGTCGAGGTGGCCGAGGTGCTCGGTGCCGGCGTTGCTAAGGCGCTGCTTGGCAAGGCCGCCGTGCCCGACGACCTGCCGTTCGTCACGGGGTCGATCGGGCTGCTCGGTACGAAACCGAGCTGGAACATGATGATGGGCTGCGACACGCTGCTGATGGTCGGCTCGAGCTTTCCCTACAGCGAGTTCCTGCCAGAGGAGGGCCAGGCGCGCGGCGTGCAGATCGACATCGACGGGCGCATGCTCGGCATCCGCTATCCGATGGAGCTGAACCTGGTCGGCGACTCGGCCGCGACGCTGCGCGCGCTGCTGCCGCACCTCACCCTCAAGGCCGACCGCGGCTGGCGCGACCAGATCGAGAGCGACGTCGCGGACTGGTGGGGCGTGCTCGAGCGGCGGGCGATGGAGAGCGCCCACCCGATCAACCCGCAGCGCGTGTTCTGGGAGTTGTCGTCGCGGCTTCCCGACCGGGCGATCCTGACGAGCGACTCCGGCTCGGCGGCGAACTGGTTCGCACGCGACCTGAAGCTGCGCCGCGGGATGTCGGCGTCGCTGTCCGGCAACCTGGCGACGATGGGGCCCGGCGTGCCCTACGCGATCGGCGCGAAGTTCGCGCATCCCGACCGGCCGGTGATCGCGCTGGTGGGCGACGGTGCCATGCAGATGAACGGCATCAACGAGCTGATCACGATCGCGAAGTACTGGAAGCGCTGGTCGGATCCGCGGCTGGTGGTGCTGGTGCTGAACAACCGCGACCTGAACCAGGTGACGTGGGAGCAGCGCGCGATGGAGGGCGACCCCAAGTTCGAAACCTCCCAGGATCTGCCGGACTTCCCGTATGCGGACTATGCCCGCATGGTCGGCCTGGGAGGTATCCGCGTCGACGACCCGGACGCCCTCGGCGCCGCCTGGGACGAGGCGCTCGCCTCCGACCGGCCGTTCCTGCTCGAGGCGGTCACCGATCCCAACGTGCCGCCGCTGCCGCCGCACATCACGCTCAAGCAGGCGAAGGCGATGACCTTCGCGCTCGCCAAGGGCGATCCGGACTTCGGCGACATCGTCCGGCAGACGCTGAAGGACAAGGTGTCGGAGTACCTCCCCGCCCGGTGACCGCGGTCGCAACAGCCGGCGTGTCGGTGGAGCGGGTGACGGCCCGGGCGTTCACCGTGCCGACGGACGCTCCCGAGGCGGACGGCACGGCGACGTGGGACGCGACCACGATTGTGCTCGCCGAGGCGGAGGCGGACGGCGTCACCGGGCTCGGATACGCATACGGCGAGTCGCTCGCCGCGGAGCTGATCCGCGCGAAGCTGGCGGACGTCGTCGCCGGGAGCGACGCGATGGCGATCCCCGGCGCCTGGATGGCAATGCGGCGGGAGCTGCGAAACGCCGGGCTGCCGGGCGTGTGCGCGACGGCCGTCTCGGCGGTGGACGTGGCCCTTTGGGATCTGAAGGCGAAGCTGCTGGGCGCGTCACTCGCCGGCCTGCTCGGCATGGCCCGCGACCGGGTGCCGGTCTACGGCAGCGGCGGGTTCACGTCCTACTCGGATGACCGGCTGCAGAGCCAGTTCGCCGGGTGGGCGGCCGAGGGAGTCACGGCGGTGAAGATGAAGGTCGGCACTGAGCCGGAGCGCGACCCGGAGCGCGTGGTCGCGGCCCGCGCTGCGATCGGCCCCGGCGTCGAGCTGTTCGTCGACGCCAACGGCGCGTACGAGCGCAAGCAGGCGCTCGCCCTGGCGGACGTGTTCGGTCAGCAGGGCGTGACCTGGTTCGAGGAGCCGGTGTCGTCCGACGACCTCGAGGGGCTGCGCCTGATGCGCGACCGCGCGCCCGCAGGCATGCGGATCGCGGCCGGCGAGTATGGCTACGACACCTGGTACTTCCGCCGGATGCTCGAGGCCGGAGCGGTGGACGTCCTGCAGGCGGACGCGACGCGCTGTCTCGGGGTGAGCGGCTTTCTCCAAGCGATCGCGCTGGCCGACGCGTTTGGCGTGCCGATCTCGGCCCACACCGCGCCCGCGCTGCACCTGCATGTCTGCTGCGCGGCCGGGCGGTTCGCGCCGCTCGAGTGGTTCCACGACCATGTCCGCATTGAGGCGCAGCTGTTCGACGGCGCGCCAGTCATCGAGGAGGGGGCGAGCGCGCCCAACCGTGAGCGGCCCGGCCTCGGACTGGAGCTCAACACCGAAGCGGCGGAGCGCTATGCCGCGTAGGAAACGGATGCTCGGCCGCGTCGTCCGGAACGCCCGTGAGGGGCGCATGCAGCGGTCGCTGGCGCTTGCAACGGCGGCGTCCGCCCTGCCGCTGGGGATCGAGATCTACTTCGAGCACTACCGCGGGTCGTTCGGCGACAAGTGGATGTGGACCCCGGTGATGCTGACCCCGCCGCTGGTCGCGGCCGGCGTTGCCGGCGCGGTGTCGCCGCGGGCGGCCCGCACGATCCTGCCGGCGGTCTCCGCGCTGTACGCGCTCGACGGACTGGCCGGCGTCGTCACGCACGTCCGCGGCGTCCTCCGGAAGCCTGGCGGATTCCGGGAGCCGATCTACAACATCGTGATGGGCCCCCCGCTGCTGGCCCCCGGCTCGCTCGTTCTGGTCGGCGCGGCGGGGGTGCTCGCCGCAGTCGTCCGCCGGGAGCGCTGACCGTGCCGTTCGAGGACCCGTCGCATCTCCCCAACCAGCAGGGCGGCAGGGCCGCTGAGCCGGACGACCTTCCCCGCCAGCGGCGCGGCACGACACCCCAGATGCATGGGCGCTACCCGGATTTCGACGTCCTGGAGCACGCGTCGCACTGGGATGAGCCCACCAGGAAGGTGGTGCTCGCAAGGCTCGATCCCCCGGAGTACCGCCACTTCAAGGAGAGCGCCCGGCGCACGCTCGAGGCGTTCTGCGACACGGTCATGGCGCAGGACCGCGAGCCCCGCATCCCGGTGCTCCGCTTCGTCGATCAGGCGCTGCACGAGGGGCGTTCGCCGGGCTTCCGGTACGACGGCATGCCGGCCGACGGCGAGGTGTGGCGGCGGCTCGGCGACGGGCTCGACGACGAAGCCGGTGCGCTTGGCGCCGACACGTTCGCGGATCTGCCTCAGGAACAGCGAGATGCCATCGTCGAGCGCTTCTCGAAGGCCGAGCTGCGAGGCGGCGTCTGGGACACGATGCCCGTCAAGCGGGCCTGGGCGGTGACGACGTCGGCGATCCTGACGGCGTACTACGCCCATCCGTGGGCGTGGAATGAGATCGGGTTCGGAGGCCCGGCGTACCCGCGCGGATACATGCGGCTGGGCATCGATCAGCACGAGCCCTGGGAGGGCCGCGAGGCGGAAGGACTCGCGGCGGACTTCCAGACTGACATCGACGAGACGCCGGAGATGCGCCCGTGAGGGTGACGCGGCTGCTCAAGGGAAGCGTTCGCCCGTCGGACAACGACTCCGCGTTCCTGCTCGACCCGCACAGCCGCCGCGTCCCGGGGGCCGCGCGCATGCGCCGGTATGCCCACGACGATCCGGTCGACCTGGTGATAGTGGGAGCCGGCGCCGGGGGCACGGTGCTCGCCCAACGGCTGGCTCGCGCGGGCTGGCGCATCGTGGTCGTCGAAGCCGGCCCGTTCTGGGATCCCGACCGCGACTGGGTCAGCGATGAGGCGGGCTCGCACCACATCTACTGGACGGAGACGCGCATCGTCGGCGGCGAGGACCCCGTCGCGATGGGCAACAACAACAGCGGCCGCGGCGTCGGCGGGTCGATGGTGCACTACGCCGGCTACACGCCGCGCTTCCATCCCTCCGACTTCCGCACGCGCAGGCTCGACGGCGTCGGCGCCGACTGGCCGATCTCCTACGAGGATCTGCGACCGCACTACGAGCGGGTCGAGCGCGAGCTGCCCGTGGCGGGCGAGTACTGGCCGTGGGGCGATCCGCACGGCTACTCGCACAGCCCGCACCCCATCTCCGGCGCTGCCGAGCGGGCGTGGGAGGGTGCGCGTCGCTACGGCGTCGAGATGCGCGTCGGGCCGGTGGCCATCGCGAACGGGCAGTTCGGCAACCGCCCGCACTGTATCTACCGGGGGTTCTGCCTGCAGGGATGCAAGGTCAACGCGAAGGCGAGCCCGCTCGTGACGCACCTGCCGGATGCGCTGGGGCACGGCGTGGAGGTGCGCGCCGATTCCATGGCCCTGCGCATCGAAACGGACGGCCGTGGACGCGCCACCGGGGTCGTCTACCGGCATGGCGGCCAGGAGCATGTGCAGCGCGCCGACGCGGTCGCCGTGGCGGCCTACTCGATCGAGACGCCGCGGCTGCTCCTCAACTCGGTGTCACCGTCCCACCCGAACGGCATCGGCAACGGCACCGACCAGGTCGGTCGCTACGTCATGGTGCAGGGTGCGCCGCAGGTGGCCGGGAGGTTCCCCGAGGCGATGCGCATGTACAAGGCGCCGCCTCCCGAGGTGTCGAGCGAGGCGTTCTACGAGACCGATCCGCGCCGCGGCTTCGCGCGCGGGTTCAGCATCCAGACGATCAGTCCGCTGCCGATCGGGTGGGCGGAGCACGTCATCGCCGACGGCCATTGGGGCCGGGCGCTGCGGGAGTACATGCGCGACTACAACCACTGGTCGGTGATGGGTGCGCTGTGCGAGCTGCTGCCGGAGCCTGGCAACCGCGTGACGCTAGCCGGCGAGACGGACGAGAACGGCATGCCGCTGGCCCGGTTCAACTACACACAGAGCGACAACGACCGGGCGAACATCGCATTCGCAAAGCGCGTGCTGCACGACATCTGGGCGGCGGCCGGCGCACAGGACGTGCTGACGATCGATCGCTACGCGCACCTGATCGGCGGCTGCAGGATGGGCACGTCGCCCGAGACGAGCGTGGTCGACGGAGATCACCGCTGCTGGGAGGTGCCGAACCTGTTCGTGACGGACGGCAGCGCGCTCCCCACGCAGGGCGCCGCGAATCCGGCGCTCACGATCATGGCGCTCAGCTCGCGGCTGGCGGAGCGCCTGGCCGCCGGGCGGGTGCCGCACACGAGAAACAGGGATACGAGGATGGTGGGGGTGGCATGAGCAAGGTCGTGGTGGTCACAGGCGGGTCGGCCGGCGTCGGACGCGCGGCGGTGCGGGCATTCGCGGACAGGGGATACGACGTCGCGGTGCTCGCGCGCGGGACGGAGGGCCTCGAGGCGGCCCGGCGCGAGGTTGAGGCCGCCGGCGGGAGGGGCCTCGCGATCCCGGTCGACGTGGCGAACCCGGAGGCGGTCGAGGAGGCCGCGGAGCGGACGGAGGCAGAGCTCGGGCCGATCGACGTCTGGGTGAACAACGCGATGGTGACGATCTTCGCGCGCATGCAGGACGTGAAGCCGGAGGAGTTCCGGCGCGCGACCGAGGTGACGTACCTGGGGACGGTGTGGGGGACGATGTCCGCGCTTCGGCGGATGCGTCCGCGCGACAGCGGAACGGTGGTGCAGGTCGGGTCCGCCCTCGCCTACCGGGGGATCCCGCTGCAGGCGCCCTACTGCGGCGCGAAGCACGCGATCCAGGGATTCACGGACTCGGTCCGGACCGAGCTGCTGAACGAGCGCAGCCGCGTACACGTCACCATGGTGCAGATGCCCGCCCTGAATACGCCGCAGTTCAGCTGGTGCCGCTCGCGGATGGGCAAGGAGTCACAGCCGGTGCCGCCGATCTTCCAGCCCGAGGTGGCCGCCGAGGCGATCGTCTGGTCGGCGGAGCACCGCAAGCGCGAGCTGTGGGTCGGCTCGCCCACCGTGAAGGCGATCACCGCCAACGGGATCAGCGCGCTGGCGGTCGATCACTACCTCGGGCGCAAGGGCGTCGACTCGCAGCTGCTCGACGAGCCGCTGGCCCCCGGCCGGAAGGACAACCTGTTCGAGCCGGTGCCCGGCGACCACGGCGCCCACGGCGCGTTCGACACACGATCCAAGGCGGTCAGCCGGCAGCTCGAGGTCTCGCTCAACCGCCGCGTGGTCGGCCTCGCGGTCGCCGGGGGGCTGGTCGCACTGGGCGTCCTGCGCCGCGGCTGACCGTCGTTTCGGGTCGCATCCGCACGGGGTACGGTGTGCGGCATGGCACGGGGAGCGGACACCGGTCCGGGGACGCTGTCGCAGCTCGTTCGCGAGGCGGCGGGCATGGTCGACCCGAGCGACAGCATGGCGTTGATCGGGGACTTCGAGCGCTGGTTCGAGGACGACGACGAGCCCGCGAACGCGGTGCCGAACCTCGACAGGCGGCTCGCGGGCGCGCTGGACGAGCTCGACCCGGAGGGGAGCGAGCCGGCGCTGGTCGTTGCGGCCGCCGTGGTGTCGTATCTGGCAACGATGCCACGCAACGCGCCGCGCGACGCTGAGCGGGTGATCCAGCAGGCGGTCCTGCTGCAGTTCGGCGACAACGTGCCGGACGACGTCGCCGTGTGGCTGTAGCGCGTTGATGCTGCGGTCGGCCTGAGGCTGACGGCGCCTGTCCACCAGGAGGGCTGGGTGCCGGCCTGCCGGGTCAGCCCCGTTCGGGGGCAGACCCGGGGCCTGGCTGGCCTGTCGGGTCAGCCCGCTCGGGTCTGACCCATAGGGTCTGACCCGGCCGGTCAACCACGAGCGTTGGGTGCCTGCCTGCCGGGTCAGCCCCCGTTCGGGGGCAGACCCGGGTCTAGCCGGGTTCCGGCGGCGCAACGGCGCCGATGCGCTGCGCCCGTTCCTCGAGCAGCTCGCTCACCACAGCCTGGATCGTGCCCGCGATCGGGATCGCGAGCAGCGCGCCGACCAGGCCGAGCGCCGCGCCGCCGCAGAGAACGGCGATCAGCACCGTCAGGGAGGGAATCTGCACCGTGCGACCGTAGATCAGCGGCTGGAGCACGTGGTTCTCGACCTGCTGGTAGATCGTCACGATGATGAACATGAGGATCGCGGCGCGCGTGTCGACCAGCACCCATGCCGCCGCCACCACGCCGAACGAGCCGATCGTCGCGCCGACCAGGGGTATCAGGTCGAACACCGCCATGAACACGCCGAGCGCCAGCGAGAACGGCACGTCGAGCAGGTACAGCGCGACCGTCGTCGAGGCGCCGCAGATAACCGAGATGACGAGGTTGCCGGCGACGTAGCCACCGATGTTGCGGTTCATGTGGTTTGCCGCGGCCACGATCCGCGGCCGGCGTTCCGGTGGTATCTGGCTCAGCACCACGCGCGACAGTGCCGGCAGCTCGTACAGCAGGAACAGGGTCAGGAAGAAGACGGTCGACACCGCGACCGCGCCGCCGAGCACGGTGTCGGCGGCCCCGAACACCACCGTCGGCAGCGTGTCGAGGTGCTGCTTGGCGTGCTCCGCCAGGTGAAAGCGGCGGTCGAGGCTGCGCAGGGTCGGATTGTGCTTCGCGTCGGAGATCGCGGTCGGCACGGCGGTGGTCAACTCGTCGACCTGCGTCACGAACGGTGCAACGAAGGCGGTCAGGATGGCGACGAAGCCGATCACGAAGCCGACGAAAACGAGGGTTGCCGCGGGGCGGCGACCCATCCGCGACTCCAGCCGCACCACCAGAGGATTGAGCGCGATTGCAAGGAACGCGGCTGCGAAGATCCAGACGATCACGCCTCGCATCTCGGACGCGAGCGTGGCCAGGAACCCGACGGCGAGCAGCGCGACCACCACCCGCACCATCGCGCCCGTGGTGATGTCGACGACGATGCGGCCCGCCCGCGCCTGCGCCGCCTCCGCGACGGTGCGCTGCGCGGTTGCCGGTGGGGGAGGGGGTGCGACCCGGCTCATCGGGATGCCGCGGCAGCCGCGCTTCTGCGCGGCGCCGGGAGGGTCTCCTTCACCGTGCTCAGCACTGCGCTGCTCCTTGTCCGGGACGCCGCGGTGTGCATTCCCGTTCCCGGCGGCGGCCCAAACCCGTTCGTGGGTCACGAGCTCTCGCGCAGGCGCTGCCCGAGCCACCGCATGTCCTCGCGGATCTCCGCGATCGTGCGCTCGGGGAGCGGCGATACGCGGCGAAGGATGCCGATCGCCACGGCGGTGAGCACCGTTGCCCCGATCAGCGCGGCCAGCCCGACGAGCGCGCAGGCGAGCCAAGCGGACATGGCGGTCGCCAGCCCGAGCACCAGCGTGACCACCAGCAGCACGGCGCCCGCCGCCGCGAGCGACGCCGCCACGGCTGCCACCGCGAGGCCGAGGGCGGCAGCGCGCGCCTTCTGCGCCATCTCGGCCTTGGCCAGCTCGACCTCGCTGCGAGCCAGCCGCGACAGATCGGCCGAGAGGCGGTCGAGCACCGCTGCGATCGATTCGCCTGAAGCGCCGGCCATCGTCCGTGTCGTACCCGCACGGCGAGCCGGCTAACCGATCGGGGCTCAGGCGGTCGCGCGCAGCACGAGGATCGCAATGTCGTCGCTGCCCCGGGGCCGCTGGCCCAGCGCCGCGCGCCTGATCTCCTCGACGACCGCCTCCGCGGTGATGTCGTCGGGCAAACCGGCGAGCAGCCGGACCAGCCGCTCCTCGCCGGCGCTGTCGCGCCATGCGTCGGTGACGCCGTCGGTGTAGAGCACCAGCAGATCGCCAGGCTCGACAGCGGCGGTCTCCGCGTGCAGCTCCAGGTCGTCGAACACCCCGAGCAGCGTGCCGCGGCCGCCGACCTCCTCGACGGCTCCCGACCCGCGCCGAAGAAGCGGCGGTGGATGGCCGGCGCGGGCGAAGGTGACCGTCTGCCGGGCGCCGGTCTCGAGCACCCCGACCGCGGCGGTGCAGAAGCGCAGGTCGCCGGTCTCGGTGCGCCGAAGCGCCACGTTGACCGTCTGCAGGACATGCTGCGGATCGTCGTCGTCGAGCGCCGCGGCGCGGGCGGTGTGCCGCGTCACGCCTGTCAGCGTCGCCGCGATCGCGCCCTTCCCGCAGACGTCGGCGATCACGATCTGCCAGCGGCCCTCGCCTGTCGGGAAGATGTCGTAGAGGTCGCCGCCGACGTCGACGCCCTCGCCGCCCGCGAGGTATCCGGCGGCGATGTCGAAGCCGGGGATCGACGGCAGGGTGGGCGGCAGGAGGCTCGCCTGCAGCGTGTCTGCGATCTCGCTGCGCTCGCGGAACAGGCGGGCGTTGTCGATGGCGAGCGCCGCCCGGTGGGCCAGCTCCTCGGCGACCTCCACGTCGCGGGGGTTGTACAGGCGCCCCGATTCGGCGTAGACGAACGTGATGGCACCGATCGTTCGCTCCCGTGCGACCAGCGGCACCGTCATCGCAGACCGCAGCGCAAGGTCGCGCAGGATCCCGAGCAGCCGCTCGTCCGGCGCCACCTGCTCGAGCAGCTCGTCGGAGATCTCGGGGAGGAACTCCGTCCGGCCGGAACGGATCACGGCGGCCACGCCGCGCGGGCTGTCCGGATCCTGCGGGTACTCGACCTGCAGCTGCTCGACCAGGGCCACCTTCTCGGGGTCGCTGTGCGTCACGGTGACGTGCCGGATGCGGTCGTTCTCGACCACGTAGACGCTGCACCAGTCCGCGAGTGCGGGCACGGCCAACCCGGCGAGGCGCTGGAGCGTCACGTGGTAGTCGAGCGACTCGGCGAGCAGGTCGCTGGCGTCGGCGAGGAACCGCAACGCATTCTCGTCCCGCTTGCGGTCAGTGATGTCCACCGCAATGCCGCCCATCCGGACGCTCAGGCCGCTACCCTCGATCACCCGCCCGCGCCCGTCGACCCAGCGCACGCTCCCGTCCGGTCGGACGATGCGGTGCTCGAACGCATGACCCTGGCCGGTCAGGCCCGAGCTGATCCGCGCCGCGGCCTCGGCTCGGTCTTCGGGATGGATGAGCGCGATGTAGTCCTCGTACGTGCCGCCGAACGTCCCCGGCTCGAGCCCGTAGATCCGTTCCAGGCTGGCCGACCAGATAACCCGGCCGGCGTCCGGGTCCCATTCCCACCAGCCCATCCGGCCCGCTTCCAGCGCCGCCTCCAAACGCTGGTTCGCGAGTGCCATGTCGCTGGTCAGGAGCGCCCGTTCGAGCGCCTCCGCGCACTGCGCCGCAAGCGTCAGGGCGGCGTGTCGCTTCGGATCGCCGAGGATCACGGCGTCGTCGAAGCTGAGCGCCAGAGCGCCGAGCACTCGGCGGTGCGCTGCCAGCGGCACGGCCGCCCACGCCGCATGCCCAGGCGCGGGAGGCTCGAGCGATGGGAACCTGGCGGCGATCTCGTCGCGTGAGTCCAGGAAGATCGCCCGGCGCTCGCTGACGCACGCGGCCAGCGGCGAGGCACCGTCGAGGTCGATCGTCGCCCACCGCGAGAGCGTCTCCGGAGGGAACTCCCGGCCGGCCGCGAGGCGCAGCCTGCGTCCGGACGGCTCGGCGAGGGCGACCGCGGCGGCCGCGGCGCCGAGCACGCGGATCGCCGCGTCGGCTGCGATCTCCACGACCTCCTCGGGTTTTGCCGCCCCGGCCAGCCGGCTCGAGATCTCCTGCAGCGCTCGGACGCGCTCCCGGTCGGTCACCCACGCGGACACGTCGCGCATCGAAAGCGACGCGCCGAGCGTCTCGCCGCCCGGGCCGGGCATCGGAAAGGAGTTGATCAGGTGGTGCCGGCCGCCATGCTCGACCTCAAGGTCGCGGATCGAGTCGCCGCCGATAGCGAGCTGGACGGCCTCGACCACCTGCGGCGCGAGCGCGCCGCAGCCTGCGAGCGAGGACGGGCGGCCGCCGAGCACGTCGGTCAGCGCGGGGTTGGCGTACAGCAGGCGCAGCTCGGGGTCGACCAGGCCGAAGCAGACGGGAGCTTCGTCCATCGCCGCAGCGACCGCCTGGAGCGGCGCGAGCGCGTCCAGCGCCGAGCCGATGCCCGTCGGGTCAACGGGCACGGCCGGCGCCTCGTGGCCGAATCAGGGGATGAGATGGACGGTGCGCGCGATCAGCGTCATGTCCAGCACGCGTCGCACCGCCGGCGAGGCGTTCATCAGCTCGAGCCGGCCGCCACGGGCGGCCAGCCGCTGGGCCGACGCGAGCAGGACGCCGAGTGCCGTCGAGTCGAGGAACTGGACTCCACGGGCGTCGAGACGGACGATGTCGCCCTTCGCCTCCGCCGCGTCCAGGGCGTTTCGCAGCGCATCCGCCGACCCGATGTCCAGCTCGCCCTCCACGTGGAGCACCGTGACCGCCTCCTCGACCTGGTGCTGCTGGAACTGCGGGTGTCGAGGCCCGGCGTCGTTCGCGTCTGGCATGTCGGTCACCATACCCGTTCGCAAGCCGGCGGCAAACGACCCTCACGGCTCCAGCGAGAACGTCATGACGACCTCGGTGCCGGACGGCGGCGTAGGCCTGATCTCGACGGTCTGGGTGAGGGCAGCAATCACCGGCAGTCCCAGGCCGAGGCCCGGGCTGTCGACGCGCGGGGCGAATCCGCCGCCCTGGTCGCGGACGGTGATCGTCACGGTCGACCCGTGCAACTCGGCCCAGATCTCGATCTCCGCCCGCTCGGCGGCGCCGTCGCGGTATGCGTGCTGAACGACGTTGGTGCATGCCTCCGTGACGGCCAGCAGTATGTCGGACGCCTGGTCACCGCCGACGTCGTGCCCCTCCAGGAAGCCCGCGACGGCATGCCGGACGAGCGGGATGTTCTCGGCCTGGGCGGCGACTGAGAGCTCCAACTGCACCTGCTCCTCGTTCACGCCGTGTCGTCCTTCAGTGGGAACGAGGGGGAGCGGGCGTCCTCCCGGCTGCTGTACACGGGCATCACCGCGTCAAGCCCGGTCAGCTCGAGGATCCGCCGCACCGCAGCGCCCGAGCCGTTGCCGACGATCAGCGCCCATGGCCGGCCCTGGTCCGTGGCCTCCCGGTGCGACGCGATCAGCGCGCCCAGGACGGCCGAGTCGATGAAGGCGGTATCGGACAGGTCGACCATGAGCGAGCCCGACGACGCCTGCTCGAATGCCCGGCGGAGCTCGTCCACCGAGGAGAGGTCATGTTCGCCGGTGAGCACGACGACGCAGCCGTCAGCAGCATCCTGACGGACCACGGAGATCGCCCGCGCGCTCATGGCCAGCACCATACCCCGCGCCGGGGACGCGAAACACCACCACGCTGCGCGGACGAGCATCTACGCTGCCCGCGTATGGCGGACACCGTCGACCCGATCCGGGCCCGCTTCGGCCCAAGCGTCCCTCAGGCGCACGTGCTGTCCGCGCTGGTGGTGGTGGCCGGCGCGCAGGCCGGGCTCTCGGTCGAGCGGATCCAGGATGCGGCGATGGCCGTTGAGCTGCTGCTGGGCGCGGGGCCTGCCCGCCAGCGCACCGTCGGGCTCGCGATCCACCCCGGGGTGATGGAGGTGTCGATCAGCGACGTCGAGGCCGGCTGGCTGGACGGCCGCCGGCAGATGCTCGACGTCCTGGTGTCGGGGATCGAGCTCTCCGGGAGCGGCGTGAGGGTGCGTGTCGAGGCGTGATTCCGCCGAGCGGCTGGCGGTCCGCGCCGCCGCGGGTGACGAGCATGCCGGGCAGGAGCTGGTCGCGACCATGCGCCCGCTCGTCTCGGCCATGGCCGCACGGTTCGCCGGGCGCGTGCCGCGGTCCGATCTGGAACAGGCGGGCATGGTGGGCGTGCTGCATGCGGCACGGGGCTTCGACCCGTCGCAGGGGACGCCGTTCGGCGGCTACGCCGCCCCGTTCGTGATGGGCGAGATGCTGAGCTGCGTCCGGCAGCTGGCCTCGCCGGTGCGGGTGCCGCGCTCGGTCGCCGATGCGGAGCGCGCGGTCACCAGGGCGATGGAGGAGCTGACGGCCCGCGACAGGCGCAGCCCGACACCCGACGAGATCGCGACGCACGCCGGGCTCGACGCCGACGCGGTGCTGGAGGCGCTGCGGGCGCGAGTCGCCTCGACCGCCGTGCCCCTCGACGAGCCGGGGGTGGAGCAGGCGTCGACACCGGACCCGGCGCTGCAGGAGGTCGAGCAGCGGCTGGATCTCGGCGCTCGGCTCGACCGTCTCGACCGGCGCAGCCGGACCGCCGTGGTGCTCCGTTTCGGGCTCGAGCTCTCCCAGCGTGAGATTGCCGAGCGCCTGGGTATCTCGCAGATGCACGTCTCGCGGCTGCTGCGGGCCGCAATGGCGACGCTTGCCGACGATGGGGAGGAGGCCGATGCGGTCAGGAGATGATCGAGCGCGCGAACGTGACGGTCGCGCCGCCGTCCAGCCGTCGCGGATCGATGCTGTACCGCGTGCAGAGACGGTCGAGCAGCGTCAGGCCCGCGCCCGCGCCGGCCGGCACCCGGCCGTCCGGGAAGCCGCGCCCGCGGTCGGCGACGGTGATCTCCAGCTCGGTCGGGGAGCGGCTGAAGGACACCTCGATCTCGCCGTCGCCGCGCTGACCGTAGGCGTGCACGATCGCGTTCGCGCAGATCTCCGACAGCACGAGCTTGAGGTCGTCGAGATCCTCGTCCGGCATGCCGAGGCCCTCCGCCGCTCCCACCAGCGCCTGCCGGGACACGGAGAGGAACGCCGGGTCGGCGGGGATCGTTATCGAGGCGATCGCCTGGAGGCTGTTCGTTGACATCAGACCTGAAGCGTACCGTGCGGATCCGGTGCGAGACCGGCCCAGCCGGCGCCGAGATTGCGGCGCAGGTGGTGCTCGCGATGGCGACGCGTGCCAGCATCACGCCCCTGGCCGCCGACCGGCTGCGCGGTGACGTGGCGTCCGCGCTTCGCACGTGCGAGGTCGCGGTCGGCGTGGAGTGCGCGACCGAGGACCGCGCTGTCACGGTCGCGATCGACGCCCCGCGGCCGGCGCTGGAGCGGATGGCGGCGGCGCTCGAGGCGCACGGGCCGGAGGCGCTGGACGGCCGGTTGGTGATGCGCGTCCGGCGGGCGCATCTTCGCCAGGTGTGAGGATGTTTCATCCGCCGACCGGCTGCACACCCATGTGTGAGCGCCGAGCCGGCGTGCAGCCACCGAAGGAGCCACTCACCCACATGCCCGCACATGACCACCGCACCGACACCGAGCTCGTCATGGCCCACCGCCAGGGTGATGCGAACGCGCGAGAGGTGCTGATCCTCCGCTATTCCGGTCTTGCCCGCGCGATCGCGCGCCGGTTCTCCCGTCGCGGCCTCGCCTATGACGACATCGTGCAGAGCGGCTACCTGGGCCTGATCCAGGCGGTCGACCGCTACGACACGTCCCGCGGCGTGCCGCTGCAGGCATACGCCGCACGCACGATCGAGGGCGAGATCATGCACCTCTTCCGTGACCGCGGGTGGGCCGTGCGTGTGCCGCGCTCGCTGCAGGAGATGAGCCGCTCGCTGGCCGCCGTCTCCGAGCAGCTTGGGCACCGCCTCGGTCGCAAGCCGACCGTTGCCGAGCTCTGTGAGGCGACGGGGCACTCCGAGGATGAGGTCAACGAGGCGCTCGCGGCGCAGCGCGCCTACGTGGCCGAGCCGCTGACGGAGCCGGGTGCGTCCGGGGAGCGCGACGAGGACGCACGGCCGGTGCCGGCGCTGATGGTCGACGAGACGGGCTTCGACTCGGTGGGCGACCGCGACCAGATCGCCTCCGCGCTGCGCCACCTTCCGGCCCGCGAGCGCGACATCGTCCGGCTTCGCTTCGTCCACGAGATGACGCAGTCGGAGATCGCCGAGCAGGTCGGCGTCAGCCAGATGCACGTCTCCCGGCTGCTCCGGTCCGCTCTCGCCACGCTGCGCGAGGTGGTCGAGGAAGAGTCCCAGCCCGCGAGCGCACAGGCGTCGTAACCCGGTCAGCTCGAGGCCCGGGCCCGCCCGCCGGCGGCCCCGGGCCTCGTCGCGTATCGGGGGCGCTACGCGTCCCCGGTGTCGAGGATCGCGCCGCTGACCAGCTCGAGCTGCAGCGACCCGGCCTCCGTCCAGCGCGGCCGGCGGCCGCGGCGGCGGTAGTACTCGACGTCGTCGACCATGTGCAGCGGCGAGGTGACCGCGACGTGGCCGTTCGGGATCATCGTCAGTGCCAGGGGCAGGAAGTAGACGCGACCGGACGTCGCTTCGACCTCGAAGCCGAGGACGGTGTCCTCGACGGGGTCGAGGATCAGGTCGCTGATCTGCCCCACCGGGTGGTCACCGACGAACACGCGCATCCCCCGCAGGTCGCTCAATCGTTGAGTCGGTGACACGACTGTCCGATTCCCCGGTCGTCGGAGCCGCGAAACCAGCTCCGTCCGCCGGTTTGCGCACCCCGCGCCGGGGTAGTCACCCCGTGCACCAGCGACGAAAGGAGCGGGCAACCATGGGCATCGGTGCTTCCATCGTGCTGATCGCGGCCGGGGCCATCCTGCGGTTCGCGGTGACCCTAAACACGACGATCGGCAGCGCGACCGTGAACTGGAACATCGTCGGCGACGTGCTGATGATCGTCGGCGCGATCGGCCTGCTGCTGTCAGTCCTCTGGATGGCAATGGCGTCGCGCCGCACGACCGTGGCCGCCGACGACGGCTACGACCGGGCCGACCGGCCGTACGCCCCGTAACAGCTCGCCGCGGGCGGCCGGCGGGCCGCCCGCGGCGCCGACCACGGTACGTCGCGGGGTCCGCTACCCGGCGTACCAGGGCGCCAGGGCGCCGCTCGAGCGCAGCGTCCCCAGAGCGGCAAGCTCGAGCTGGTGCACGCGCTGACGCGAGATCGCCAGCAGCTGGCCGACACGGTCGGCGCTGCGCGGGCCGCCGCCGTCGAGGCCGTAGCGCAGCTCGATGACGACCCGCTGGCGTTCGGGCAGGTGCGCGAGCTCGTGGGCCAGCGCCTCCCGGCGTTCCGTGTCGAGCAGCTGCTCCTCGGTGCTCGTCGGGTGCACCGCCCGCTCCATCTCGTGCTCGAACTCGGCGCCGGCTACCTGAGACACGCTGTCGATGTCGATCAGGAACGACACCCGCTCGACCGGCATGCCGACCGCCTCGGCAACCTCGCCGTCAGTCGGCGGGCGGCCGAGCCGGTCCTCGAGCCGGGCGCGGACACGCCGCACCTTCACCACCCGCTCGGCCGTGTGGACGGGAATGCGAACGGCGCGGCCGTTGTTGTGGACGCCCCGCTGCACCGCCTGCCGGATCCACCAGGTGGCGTACGTCGAAAACTTGAGGTCGCGGCGCCAGTCGAACTTCTCCACCGCCCGGATCAGCCCGACGGTGCCCTCCTGGATCAGGTCGACCAGCGGCACTCCGTGCCCGCGGTAGTGCTTGGCGATCGACACCACGAGGCGCAGGTTCGATTCGATCATGCGGCGGCGGGCGGCGGGGTCGCCCATCTCCACGCGGCGCGCGAGCATGCGCTCCTCAGCCTTGGTCAGGAGTGGACGGCGGCCGATCTCACGGAGGTAGACATCGAGCGATTGCTCGCCGCCGGAGCGCTGTGCCACATCCTGCATTCGCCCCCGATGCCCGCGCGCGGACGCGCGGAAACCTGTCTTGTCGCGTGCGCGCGGTGTTTCTCCGCAGGTCCGCTCGGGAAGAAGTGGTCCATGCCAATTCTCACCGCATTTCCGCTTCTCGCCCTCGGAACGGGCATCGGCATCATCGGCCTGATCATCATCATCATCGTGGTGATCCTGCTGCTTCGCGTTCTCTGACGCGAGGCGCGCCCGTTTGGTGTTTGTAAGACATTTCGCAATCCGCTAGTGGTTCGTGCGGCGGGCTGCTACAACCACCGTGAGGGTCGCATCGAGCAGTCTGCCTCTCCGTCTCGGCTGCCCTTGAAGCACCGCCTCCCGTCCGCGCTGGAGCCCGCGGGCGGGAGGCACGTGCTTGGGGTCGACCTTCAGGCAGACGCCGGTTCTTGCGGCGCCGCTACGTCTCGGGCGTGTTGAGGTAGCGGACGTCCGAGAACACTCGCCGCACCATCGGCTCGAACTCCTCGACCGGGAGCGAGTCGTACGCCGGGTCGAAGCAGTTCTGGTCGTACAGCTCGCAGAACTCTGCGCAGGCGTCGAACCACTTGTGCGCGCGGTAGCGGTCGCGGGCGTTGCGGTCGCCCCCCGAGTGGTGGGCGTAGTAGTACATCTGGAACAGCCCGTGGTGCTTGACGATCCAGCACAGCTCGGGCCGGACATAGGGCTTCAACACGGCGGCGGTCATCTCGCCGTGCGTGTACGGCGCAAGCTCGTCGCCGATGTCGTGCAGGAGTGCGGCGACGACGTACTCCTCGTCGCGGCCGTCGCGCAGCGCGCGCGTCGCGGACTGCAGCGAGTGCTCGTAGCGCGTCACCTGATACCCGGCGAACGACGTTCGCAGCCGCGCGAGCGCTTCCAGCATGCGATCCGGGAGCACCGTGATGTACTCCTCCTCGTAGCGATCGAGCAGCGCGTAGTCCTCGGCCGTCCCGTCGGCCATGCTCGTGAAGCGAACGGTCTCCACGCGCCCAGTGTACCGAGCCGGCTGGGCCGGCGGCACAGCTGCCGCCGGCCCAGCGACACGGTCAGGCCGCAAGTGGCTGGGCCTCGGCGAGCAGATGCTCGACCGCGACCGCCAGGCGCGCCGCCTGGTTGGCCTTGAGGTTGCCGTCGCCGTCGAACTGCTCGTGCGCCTGGGCGAGCGAGAAGTCGGACGCCACGACCCGCGCACCGATGATGCCGAGCACCTTGCGCAGCTCGGCCTGCGCCCACATGCCGCCGTACCCGCCGGTGCTGGCGCCGATCACCGCCACGGGCTTTCCCTTCAGCGCGTTGTCGGGGAATGGCGTCGACGCCCAGTCGAGCGCGTTCTTGAGCGTGCCGGGGATCGACCCGTTGTATTCCGGGGTGGCGATGATGACGGCGTCGGCCGCCTGGAGCTCGTCACGCAGCCGCTGCACCGGCTCGGGCACGGGCTCCGGGTCGGATCGGTCACCGTGGAAGTGGGGGATGTCGGCGAGCCCGGCGAAACGGCGCAGCTCGACGCCGGCAGGCGCCTGCTCCTCCACGGTGCGGAGGAGCAGGCTGTTGTAGGAGTCCGGCCGCAGGCTGCCTGAGATGGTCAGCACGCGCATGGTGGTTAGGCCTGCTTCACGAACGACAGGCTGGCATGGAGGCCGACGGTCTCGTCGAGCAGGAAGCCGCCGCCGGGGAGCGGGGCGTTCCACTGGACGCCGTGCTCGACGCGGTTCACCTCGCCGTCGAGCTGGAGGCCGACCCGCTCGTTGCCCCACGGATCGGTGTCGGGCCCGGTGACGGTCGCGTGCAGCGTGACCGGCCTGGTGACGCCCTTCAGCGTCAGCTCGCCCTCGACCCGGTCGGGAGCGACCAGCGTGCCGCTGAACGTCGCCTCCGGGTAGCGCTCGACGTCGAAGAAGTCGGGGGACTTGAGGTGGCCGTCGCGGGTCCCGTCATGGGTGTCTGCGGTGCCGGTCTTGATGGTGCCGCTGACGCGCGGCTGCTCGCCGCCCTCGAGCGATGCCTCGAACTCGAGGAACGCGCCGCGGATGGTGGAGATCTTCATGTGCCGGACGGTGAACTCGACGGCAGAATGCGCCGCGTCGGCGCTGTAGCTGCCGGCGGGGATCGTCCCCTGTGTGATCTCTATGGTGCTCATGGAATGGCTCCTTCGTCCGATGTATACTTGAGCTAGCAACAATCTAGCACTGGAAAGTTGAGCCGTCAAGTATTGAGCCCTCAAGTATTAAATGCATGGCTGCCGCTGCTGCGGAGCCACGCGGAGCTGAGCCGTGCGATGAACGCCACGCTGATCGCGGAGCACGGCCTGACGCTGAACGACTACGACGTGCTCGTGCAGCTCGCCGACGCGCCGGGCCGCGTCCTGCGCCGGGTCGACCTCGCGGACAGGGTGGTTCTGTCCGCCTCGGGCATCACCCGCCTGCTCGAGGGGCTGGAGCGGGCCGGCTACGTCTGCAAGCGCTCGTGCTCGTCCGACGCGCGTGTGACCTACGCGATGCTGACCGACGCCGGCCACGAGAAGCTGGTCGAGGCGTCGAGGACGCATCACGCCGACATCGAGCGCCTGTTCACGGAGCACTTCAGCGAGCAGGAGCTGGCGACGCTGGGCACGCTGCTCGGCCGGCTCGTCTGCCCGGCCGCACGCGCCGCTGCCGCCGCCACGGCAGCCGCACCGGTCGCCTCCTGAGGCCCGCGCCGCCCGCGTGGTATAGCGTGGCGGCATGAGCGCCGAGGCCCATGTCGAGATCGACCGCGCACGGCTGCGCCGGTTGATCGATCGCGAGCGGGGGACGTTCGCGGAACGCCATCCGCGGTCGCGGGAGCTGTATGCGGAGACGTCGAAGACGCTGCTCGGCGGCGTCCCGATGAGCTGGATGACGATGTGGGCGGGCGGCTTCCCGCTGTTCTTCTCCGATGCCAAGGGCGCACGGCTGACCGACGTCGACGGGCACACGTTCGTGGACTTCTGCCTCGGCGACACCGGGGCGATGGCGGGTCACGCGCCCGAGGCGACCGCGCGCGCGGTCGAGCGGCAGATCCGGCACGGGACGACCGTGATGCTGCCGACCGAGGACGCCGCCTGGGTCGGCGCCGAGCTGGTCCGCCGGTTCGGCCTCGACGCCTGGCAGTTCTCGCTCACCGCGACCGACGCGAACCGGTGGGTGCTGCGCATGGCGCGCGCCCTGACCGGCCGGCGCAAGATCCTTGTCTTCAACTACTGCTACCACGGCACGGTCGACGAGACCGTGATCTCGATCGAGGACGGGGTGCCTCGCGCGCGACCTGGCAATGTGGGGCCGCCGGTCGACCCGACCGAGACCACGAAGGTCGTCGAGTTCAACGACATCGATGCGCTCCGGGCGGCGCTCGAGCCGGGCGACGTGGCCGCTGTGCTGGCCGAGCCGGCGTTGACCAACATCGGGATCGTGCTCCCGGAGCCCGGCTACCACGATCTGCTTCGCGAGGTCACGCGAGAGACCGGCACGCTGCTCGTGATCGACGAGACGCACACCTTCAGCAGCGGCCCGGGCGGGTACACGGGTGCCCACGGCCTCGACCCCGACATGCTCACGATCGGAAAGTCGATCGCCGGTGGCGTGCCGATCGGCGCCTACGGGATGAGGAGGGAGCTGGCAGACGCGATCCTGTCGGCCGACGTCGACCTGGAGGACGTGGGCGGCGTCGGCGGCACGCTCGCGGGCAACGCGCTCTCCCTCGCTGCGGCCCGAGCGACGCTTGGCGAGGTGCTGACGGACGACGCGTTCGACGGCATGATCGCGCTGGCCGAACGCTACACCGCCGGCGTCCAGGAGGTGCTCGACAGCCGGCGCATGCCCTGGAACATCGTCCAGCTCGGGGCCCGCGCGGAGTACCGGTTCACCCCCCGGCCGCCACGCACCGGGGGCGAGTCGGCGGCCGCGCACGACGGCGAGCTGGACGCCTACATGCACGTCTATCTGATGAACCGCGAGGTGCTGATCACCCCTTTCCACAACATGGCGCTGATGTGCCCGGCCACGACCGAGGCGGACGTCGACCGGCACACCCAGGTGTTCGCGGACGCGGTGGACGAACTGACCGGCGCGGGCGATGCCTGACGGCCCCCTTGCGGGACGCGTCGCACTCGTCACCGGTGCCGGGTCGTCCGAGGGCATCGGGTTTGCGGCGGCGCGCCTGCTGGGAGGGCGCGGCGCGCGGATCGCGGTCACGTCGACCACCGACCGCATCCATGACCGCCGCGCCGAGCTCGAGGCGGAGGGGGTGGAGGCGGCCTGCTTCGTCGCCGACCTCGTCACCTTCGCCGGCGCGGCCGCGCTGGTGGCCGCGGTGGTCGAGCGGTTCGGGCGGATCGACGTGCTCGTGAACAACGCGGGAATCGCACAGGTCGGCGAGGAGAGCGTCCTGCGCCCGTTCGCCGAGATGACCGAGGAGCAGTGGGACCGCGACATCGCCGTGAACCTGAAGACTGCCGTTGCGACGACGCGCGCAGCGCTGCCGGGGATGATCGAGCGGGGCCACGGGCGCATCGTCAACGTGTCGTCGGTGACCGGGCCGGTCGTCAGCTATCCGGGGAACTCGGGCTACAGCGCCGGCAAGGGTGGGATGGACGGGCTGACGCGCGCGCTGGCGATCGAGACCGGCCGCGCCGGGGTCACCGTCAACTCGGTGGCGCCGGGATGGATCGCGACCGGATCGTCGTCGCCGGAGGAGATCGAAGGCGGCCGCAACACACCGGTCGGCCGCCCCGGCCGCCCCGACGAGGTCGCGGAGCTGATCGCGTTCCTCGCGAGCGACGGAGCGAGCTACGTGACCGGGCGGTCGATCGTCGTCGACGGCGGCAACACGATCCAGGAGTTCAAGGGCACCTCGCCGCTCTGAGCGCCGTGGGGCTCCGACCCGCCATGGCGCCTGATGGCCACGTGACAGGTCTGTGACCGCCGGCATGCGAGTCGGGTCTCCGCTCCCGCCGCGCCGCGTCCTGGTAGCGTGGCGTCATGGACGAGATCATCATCTCCACGATGAACGACCTGCCCGGGTACGAGGTGGTCGAGGTGCACGGCGAGGTCTTCGGCTTGATCGTTCGCGCGCGCAACGTGTTCTCCAATCTCGGCGCCGGATTGCGCACGGTGTTCGGCGGCGAGGCGAAGGGCTACACGTCACTGCTCTCCGACAGCCGCAACCAGGCGGTTGAACGGCTGTCCGAAGCGGCGCGGGCCAAGGGCGCTAACGCGGTGCTGGCCATGCGCTTCGACTGCAACGAGATCGCCGACATCATGAGCGAGGTCGCCGCATACGGCACAGCGGTGACCGTCCGCAAACTCTAGTCGGGCACGACCGCATCCGGAGGCTCGGCTCCCGCGACCGCTGCTGCGCTCGCGACCATCACCAGCGCGATGCCGAGCCATTGCGCTGCGCTCAACCGCTGCCCGCGGATCGCCAGCCCGCTCAGCGCCGCGACGGCGGGGGCGACGCTCAGCACGAGTGCGTAGGTCGCCGACCGCAGCCGCCGCAGCGCCACCGCGTCAAGCGTCCCAGGAAGCGCCGTCGAGAGCAGGCCCACCGCCGCTCCCACCGCGAGCACCTTCAGCGACAGCAGGTCGGCGCCTGCGGTCGCCACGGCGACGGCAGCTGCCGGCACCGTGGCGATCACCATCGCGATCGCGAGGCCCTGCGCGCCGGGCAGGCGCCGCGCGTGGTGTGCTGACAGCGTGATGTACCCCGCCCAGCACGCGCCCGCGCCGAGCCCGAGCAGCACGCCGGCGGTGGTCACCGGCCCGTCCACGCCGTGCGCGAGCGCCAGCACCAGGACGCCGGGCACCGCCAGCGTGACCGCGGCGATGTCCCGTGCGCGACGCGAGCCGACGATAGCCACGGCGATCGGCCCGACCATCTCGAGCGCGACCGCGACCCCGAGCGGCACGCGATCGATGGCCAGGTAGAAGCAGCCGTTCATCGCGGCGATCACCAGCCCGAATCCGATCAGCGGGCCGGCGGCGGCGCCACGCAGCGTGGAGCTGCCGGGACGCGCCGTGCCGACCAGGAACGCGCTCGCACTGGCGAGCCGCAGCGCCACGACCGCGAGCGGGCCGACGCTCGCAAACAGCGTGATGGCGATGGCCGCGCCGGACTGCACCGACACCATTGCGAGCACCGTCGCCGCCACGCCGGCGAACAGGGACGACCGTGATCCCACGCCGGCAAGCCTAGATGCCGCTCGGCCGGGCGAGCGCCCGGCCGAACACCACCTATCGAGCCCGGTACACGATCCGGCCGCGGTTCAGGTCGTACGGCGAGAGCTCCACCTTGACCCGGTCGCCGGGAAGGATGCGAATCCTGTAGCGGCGCATCTTGCCGGCCGTGTAACCGATGGTGGTATGGCCGTTGTCCAGCTGGATCCGGAACATGCCGTTCCGCAGCGACTCGGTCACCTCACCCTCGAGCTCGATCTTCTCTTCCTTGACACTCACAGCGTCCTCCCTTCGGTCAGACGAGCGTCACGGCGGTCGCCTCAGGGCCCTTCTGGCCTTCACGAGCCTCGAAGGTCACCTTGGCGCCCTCCGTCAGCGTCTTGAACCCTCCACCCTCGATCGAGCTGTAGTGCACGAACAGGTCCTTGCCGCCGTCGTCGGGGGCGATGAATCCGTACCCCTTGGCGTCGTTGAACCACTTGACGGTTCCAGTTGCCATGTCACACCTCCTTCCATCTTCCACGAACGGGTCAGGAAGGCGAGACTGCGCAACCCAAACGAACGTTCCAGAACACACACCAGTCTAGCACCGCCGGCGCCCGTTTCTCGGACGTTTAGGACGCCGCGGGAGGCGTCTCGGGCTCCATCGCAGCGCGGAACTCGGAGGCCGTGTTCACGTGGGGGAACGGCTCCTCGGGCACCGGCACGGCGAGTGCAGTGCACAGCGGCTCCCACCCGTCGCCGGGCTGCCACTCGACCAGCCTCCCGGCCGGCACCTCGCGGCGCACGCGGTCGTTGTGCCGCTCGTAGGCCTCGATCACCGCGTCCCGTTCCGGCCACCCAGGGCAGAACGCCTGAAGCATCGGCGTGACCATCGCGCGCGTTCGCGCCTGCTGCTCGTGACGCGGCGGCTGGGACACGGCGTGCGCGATCGTCTGCTCGATGCTGGCCCACCAGGCCGCGGGGCTGGAGCGTACGGAGAGCAGCACCGGCGCCTCGGGATACGCGGCCGCAAGCTGCTCCCAGTACGCGCAGGCCGGCCAGTCGACGGTCGCTCCGTACCCCGCGAGCAGCGCGTCCCATTCCGGAAAGGATCCCTCGCCCGCGGCCTTCCATGCGGCGACGTGGTCGTCCTTCCCGAACACCTCGGACATGTGGTAACACGGCTCCCCGATGAGCCGCTCGAGCGCCAGCTTCAGCGAGTGCGTCCCCGTCCTGCCGAGCCCGGCTCCGACCATCCTCAAGGGCATCGCGACCTCCTCGTCGGCCACGATCCTAACCGCGCCGCCTGGGCGGCGGCCAGGCGATGGGCGCGCCGGCCCCCCGCACTGTGCGGGGAGCCGGCGGCAGCGCTACGGCCGGTGAAACCGCACGAGGCTCGCGACCTCGGGCGGCCCCTCCGCCGTGAGCTCCTTCACGACGCCGATGCCCCTGACGTAGGACTTGCGGTCGATGACGAACGGCTCCAGCCGCGACCACTCGAGCGTCAGGGCCGTGTGCCGGAACGTCCCATACGGCACCGAGACGCGCTGGTCGAGGTCGACCAGCCAGTACTGGTCCTCGGCATGGCCGCGCCAGTACTCCTGGCGGTGCGCGTCGCCGACCCGCGGATGCGCTGTCATGACGATCCCCGGCCGGGCTCCGTGCACGCCGGCCTGCCAGCTTCCCGAGGTATCGACTTGGCCCTCGGTGTAGTCCGCCGTCCGCTCGCCGAAGTACCACACGTTCCCGGCACGGTCCTGGGCGTACCAGTCCTGCGTGCGCTCGAGCACCTTCCCGGCGCGGTTCGTCGCCACGTCGCTGACGACGGTGCACCGAACGCCGAGAATCGTCTTCGTGCGGCGCGTCGCGCGCACGACGTCGCGCTGCGCCTGGCCGTCCTTCACGCCGCGGTACACCCAGACCGACCCGGGTAGCCATGGGAGGTAGGGGTTCGTGATCCCGCGGACGAACCGGGACGGGTCGACGACCTTCGGCCGTGCCGCCGCGTGCGCCCCGTCCCGGGCGACGGCGATCCCGCCGATTGCGACCGCCCCCGCAACCGCGACGACGGCGATGGTGTGCATGGCTCTCATCTCGCCTCCTTGCTGTGGTGGTTGCAGAAGGGTGCTCGCGGATGCTGAACGCGCGATGAAATCGGGCCGGCGGATTTCGCACCGTCGCTGCCGGCCCGCCGTACACTGGATGCAGAGGAGGTGGCACATGCGTGTGCTCGTCGTCGAGGACGCCACCCGGCTGCGGGAGATCATGGTTCGGCGGCTCCGCGAGGAGGGATACGCGGCCGACGCGACCGGCCTGGGAAGGGAGGGGCTCGCGCTCGCCGCCGCCGCGGCGTACGACGCGATCATCCTCGACCTGCGTCTGCCCGACATCGACGGGATCGACCTCTGCGCGGGACTGCGGCAACGCGGCTGCCCGGCGCCGGTGCTCATGCTGACGGCCCGGGACACCGTCGCTGACCGCGTTGCCGGGCTGGACGCCGGCGCCGACGACTACCTCGCCAAGCCGTTCGACTTCGCCGAGCTGTTCGCGCGGCTGCGCGCGCTCACCCGCCGCCCGGTCGGCGAACGGCCGGCGGTGATCCGCGTCGGCGACCTCGAGCTCGATCCCGCGGCGCGTGTCGTGTCCCGTGCGGACACGCCGATCGACCTGACCTCGAAGGAGTTCGCGCTGCTCGAGTACCTGATGCGAAACCGGCACGCCGCGTTGACCCGCGATCAGCTGATCGACGCTGTCTGGGACGGGTCGTATCGCGGCGAGTCGAACATCGTCGAGGTCTACATCGGCCGGCTGCGCGACAAGATCGACCGACCGTTCGGCGTTGCCTCGGTGGCGACCGTGCGTGGAGTCGGATACCGGATCGTGGAGGGCGGCTCTGTCGCGCATATCGCTTAGGGCACGGCTGACGCTCGCCTTCGCGGCCGGAATGACGGCAGTGTCGATCGGCGTCGCGGCGTTCGTCTACGTCCAGGTGCGGGGCGATCTCCGCCACCAGGTCGATCTCGGGCTGCGGGCGCGCGCCCAGGCGCTGGTGGCCCGGCCGGGCGACCTCGGCCGCCTGCGCATGACGAGCGGATCGCTCGCCGACAACGACGAGTCGTTCGCGCAGCTGCTGGGGGCGGACGGGCGCGTGCTCGGGGCGACGAAGTCGGTCGCATCGGCGCCCCTGCTCGCGGCCGGCGCGCTCGGCGGCTCGCACCCGTGGCTGGTCGACCGGCGGCCGGCCGGCCTCGACCCGTCGCGGCTGCTGGTCGTGCCGTTGAGCGTCCACGGGCGGCCGGCGTTCCTCGTCGTCGGCGCAACGCTGAGCGACACCAGCGAGGCCCTGTCCCGCCTGCTGCTCCTGCTCGCGGCCGCGCTTCCCGCCGCGCTGGTCGTCTCGTCGGCGGTCGGGTGGTGGCTTGCCGGTGCGGCGCTCGCTCCCGTGCGGCGGATGAGCGAGGAGGCTGCGGCGGTCGAGGCCGGCCAGCCCGGACGCCGGCTGGCGGTTCCGCGCTCGGACGAGGGGCTGGCCCGGCTGGCGGCCACGCTGAACGAGACGTTCGACCGGCTTCAGGAGGCGGTCGACCGAGAGCACGCCTTCGCCGCCAACGCGAGCCACGAGCTGCGCACGCCGCTGACGATCTTGAGGGCCGAGGTGGACACCGCGCTCTCGCGGCCCCGGTCAGCGGACGAGCTGCGAGCCGCACTGACGTCGGCGGCGGCCGAGGTCGAACAGCTGATCCGCATCGCGGAGGGCCTGCTGGTCATCGCCCGCACGAGTGACGGCCGACTCCCCATCGAGCGGCGCGCAACATCGGTGCGCGCCGCGGTCGAGGAGCGGGTAGCGGCCTTCGCCGGCCGGGCGCAGGCGAACGGGGTCGCGCTGGCCGCGGCCGCCGACGACGTGGCGGCCGACCTCGATCCGCTCCGGTTCCGCCAGGCCGTCGACAACCTGCTCGACAACGCTGTGCGGCATGCCCGCACGGAGGTACGGGTCGCCGCCACCGTCACGGACGCCGGGGTCGTGGTCGCCGTGCGCGACGATGGACCTGGATTCACGGAGGCAGCGCTGGGCGCCGCGTTCCAGCCGTTCAACCGGGCGGCCGACAACCCGGACGGCGCAGGTCTCGGGCTGGCGCTGGCGCGGGCCGTTGCGGAGGCGCACGGCGGCACGGCCAGCGCACGGAATACGAGCGGCGGAGGCGCCGAGATCACCCTCGTCGTGCCTGCGGCGGTGCGGCCGCCCGCCCCCTCACGCACCTGATACGAGCGTGGCGCCGAGCCACCGCGCCAGGCTGCGCAGCACGGGCCCGAGCGAGGCGGGCCGCACACCCGGCTCCCACCACACCCCGCGCACCGCGAGCTGCCCCGTGCGCCGGTCGTGCACCGGTTCGATGCGCCCGATCACGCGGTCGCCCCGGAGGATCGGCAGCACGTAGTACCCGTACTCGCGCTTTGCCGGCGGCACGTACATCTCCAGCCGGTAGTGGAAGTCCCAGAGCGCCTCCGCGCGGTCGCGGTCGTGGATCAGGCGGTCGAACGGCGAGAGCAACGTCAGCCGGCGGCCGACCGGTGCGGCGACCGCGTCCGGGTGTGCCAGCCAGCGTCCGCGGACGAGCCGCACGCCCTGCGCTTGGAACCGGCGCTCGTCGATGAGCCGCTCCGCCTCCGGCCACGGCAGCGGCTCGGCATCGCCGTACCAGCGCTCGGCGAGATCCCACAACCGCTGGTTGCCACGGCGGCCGACGACGGCCACCTCGCCACCGGCGTTCAGAACCTGAAGCATCAGTCCCACCTTCCGCTCGCCCCACCACCGGTGGGGGGCTCTCCCGGCCGGCGCGTGGTCGTCGATCTCGCGGGAGAGCAGCGGCCCGCGCTGCTCGAGCTCGTCCAGGACGTAGCGCCGGAACTCGGCATTCTCCGCAAGGTGCTGCGCGCGCCAGCGCGCCCGGCTGTCCGATTCCGGTGGGAGTCGCATGCGGGCGAGCAGGAGGGGCAGGTCCTCGGCCGGCCACAGGAAGGCGTTCCACTCGATCAGCGAGCGCTCGTCCCACAGCAGCCGGTCCAGCTCCGCCCGGTCATAGGACGGTCCGAGCCGGCTCCAGAGCACCAGGTGCTGGGGCGGCGCGACGGTCGAGATGGGGTCGAGCTGGAGGAACCCGAGCCGGCGGACGGTGGTCAGCACGTCGGTCGCCGAGCCGTCCAGCAACTGTGCGCGCACGGCGATCTGCCGCGCCTCGCCGATGCTCACCTCCACGGGCTCCATCGGCCGATCGTAGTCACGGATGGGGGAGGCTGCTGCGCCGGTCGCGCTCGAGCGCCCCCAGGCGGCGGTACCATGCCAGCGTGGCGCACTCGGTCACTATCCGGGCAACGCACGATCCCCGCGAGCGCTTGGAACGTCGGGCGAAGCTGCTTGCCTGGGGCGGCAACGCGTGGCATGTGGTCGAGTTCGCCGTCGCGATCACCGCGGGAGTCGCGGCCGGGTCGGTCGCGCTGGTGGCCTTCGGCATCGACAGCCTGATCGAGCTGCTGGCGGGAGGCGTCATCGTCTGGCTGTTCACCGGTGGACGAGGCCAGTCGCGGTCGGCCGAGCGCAGGGCGCAGCAGATGGTCGCGGTGTCGTTCTACGCGCTGGCCGCCTACGTGATGGTCGAGTCCGTCCGTTCACTCATGGGCGGACATCCCGAGACCAGCTGGGCCGGAATCGGCCTCGCGCTTGTCACGGCGCCGACCATGCCGTTGCTCGCCCGCGCCAAGCGGCGCGTCGGCCAAGCCCTGGAGTCGCGAGCCACCCAGAGTGAGGGGCAGCAGAACATGATCTGCGCGTACCTCTCGATCGCCTTACTCGTCGGCTTGGGAGGCAACGCGCTGCTGGGTTGGTGGTGGGCCGATCCACTCGCCGGCCTGGTCATCGCTGCGGTGGCGATGCGCGAAGGCCGTCAAGCGTGGCGCGGCGACGCGGCCTGCGGGTGCTGCTCCTGAACGGCGGTCCCTGCGCCGGCCGCTACCGCGGTGCGTCGCGCAGCAGTCCGTCCAGGTCGAGATCGTCGCCGACGAACCGGATGCGGCCGCCGGCGTCGCGCGGCCACTCCTCCGGCTGGCGGTCCCACATCAACTCGAGGTCGTTGCCGTCCGGGTCGCTGAGGTAGATAGCCTCGTGGGTGCCGTGGTCGGTCGCCTGCCGGATCGGCCAGCCGATCTGGCGAAGCCGGCGCAGGGCATCGGCAAGCGCCGGGCGCGTCGGATAGCGGATGGCAACGTGGTGGAGGCCGGCCACGCCGTCGGGTGCGGGCCGCCGCCGGCCGACTTCCAGGTGTTGAAGCCGAGGTGGTGGTGGTAGCCGCCGGCCGATACGAAGAGGATGTCACCGGTGGTGCCCCAGCCGGGCACGTCACGCGCCTCCGTGATCACGTCGAACCCGAGCACATCGACATAGAAATGGCGCACGCGGTCGATGTCCGATGTGCGTAGATGGACATGGCCGATGGTCACGCCGGGGTCGATCGGCCGTTCGCTGCGGGCTGCCGGTACCAGCGTCCCCTGTGGCTGGTCGGTGCTCATGGCGAGATGCTAGCGCCGCCGCTCCGGCATACTGCGCCGGTGGCTGACGCCGGCCCACGGACGTCCCGGTGAGCGCGCCGCTCGAGCTGACCCGCGCTGAGATCCTCGCCTTCCGGCGCCGCACGAACGTGCTCGACGAGCGGCTGCCGGCCGGGGGCGAGTCGCTGCGCCGCGCGGCGTGGGCGGGCCTGCAGGACAGCATGCCGCGGGCGGCCGTGCTGTCCCTGCACGCGCGCGTCGAGGGCATCGAGTCGGAGAGCTGGGCGCATCCCTCACTGGTGCAGCTGTGGGGGCCGCGCTATCAGGTATATGCCGTCGCGGCCGACGACCTGGCGGTGTTCTCGCTCGGGCGGCTCCCGGACGACGCGCCGGGACGGCAACGTGCGGAGCGGATGGCGGAGATTCTGGAAGAACACCTCGGCGGTGCGCGTGCGAGCTACAGCGACGCCGGCGAGGCGATCGGGGTGCACCCGAACGCGCTTCGATACGGGACGACGACGGGCAGGATCGTGATCCGGTGGGAGGGCGCGCGGCGCCCGCAGGTGTGGATGGTGCCGCGTCCGGAGGTCGACCCGCTCGAGGCGCGGTGCGAGCTGGCGCGCCGCTACGTCCGCGTCTTCGGGCCGGGAACGGCGCCGGCGTTCGCGAAATGGGCCGGCATCTCCGCACGTGGGGCGGCGGTGGCGTTCGCGTCGCTCGAGCGGGAGCTGACGGCCGTGCGGACGCCGCTCGGTGACGCCTGGATGCTGACGGTGGACGAGGCGGAGGCGCGGGCCGAACCGCGGGTGCCGGCTGCGGCTCGCCTGCTCCCCAGCGGGGATGCGTACTACCTGCTCTGGGGCGAGGAGCGTTCGCTGCTGGTCGCCGACAGGGCGCAGCGCGACGAGCTGTGGACGTCGCGGGTGTGGCCGGGCGCAATCCTGCTGGCAGGCGAGGTGCGAGGCACGTGGCGGCGCGCACACGACGTGGTCACCGCGCAGCAGTGGGGCCGGTTCGCGCGCGACGAGCGCGAGGCGGTGGAGCGGGAGGCCTCGTCGCTGCCATTGCCTGGACTGGAGCGTGGGATCGTGGTTCGCTGGGAGTGAGCCGGAGCGCTAGTCCCAGGCCACCTGCAACGCAGGCGGCCGGCGGAACGCGAAGCCGGCGGGCTCCTCGACGGCGACCAGCCGCAGGCCCGGGAGCGCGATCAGCCGCTCCATCGCGGCGCGCAGCTCGAGACGCGCCAGGTGGGCGCCGAGGCAGAAGTGCTCTCCGAACGAGAAGGAAAGGTGCCGCCGTGCGTTCTCGCGGTGCATGTCGTAGGTGAGCGGGTCGTCGAAGACGGCCGGGTCGCGGTTGGCAGCCAGTGCCGACACGCCGATGAACTCGCCGGGGCCGATCCGTACGCCGCCGAGCTGGATCTCGTGTGGCGTCCAGCGCTCCATGAAGCTGACCGGCGGGATCAGCCGGAGCGACTCTTCGATGGCGTTTGGCAGCAGGTCTCCATCGGCTCGCAACTCGGCCAGCTGGTCGGGATGGCGCAGGAGCAGGAGCGTGGTGTTCATGATGCCCGACTGGATCGTCTCGATGCCGCCGAACATGATCACCCGCAGCTGCGAGGCGATCTCGTCGTCCGCCAGCCTCGTCGCCTCGTCGTTGACGACCGCGGACGTGATGGAGGCATCGCGGTCGCGCCGGCAGCGCGCGAACTCCGACTGGAGGATCGCGTTCAGCTCGTCGCGCGCGGCGTCCGCTCGGCGCTGGCGGTCGGGGTTGCCGTCGTAGACCATGCCGTTCGCGAAGGAGTCGTAGAACCGGTCGACCTTGGCGACGTCGTCCAGCGAGAGGCCGAGCACGCGACCGGTCATGCGGACGGCGAACGGGGCGGCGAGCGCCTGGCCCAGCTCGCACTCGTGGGCGGGGACGATCGCATCGAGCAGGGCATCGAGCTCGCTGCGCACCGCCTCGGCGAACAGTCCTTCGACCTCCCGCATGCGGAAGGGGCGCTCGAAGGGCGCACGCTGGCGGGTGTGGTCGTCGGCATCGCTCGTCAGCATCATGTGGCCGAGCGAGGCGCGGACGAGGTTCTCGTGCGCCTCCACGGTGAGACCCGTGCGCGGGGCGAGCACCGTGCGCGCCGCGTCGTATCCTGTGGCGAGCCACCCACCGAGCGCGGGCACCCACGACACGGGCTCGGCGGAGCGCAGGCGGTCGAGCACCGGCTCATGCCCGGCCTCCTCGAGATCCGCGAAGGTGACCGACGCACCGGCCCGGAACCGCGCCCGCCGGGAGGCGTCCTCCGCCTCGTCGATCGAGACCTGCGAGAGCAGCTCGGTCATCCGCGCCATCCTACCGGGGGCCGGTGGCGGCGCCCGCCGTGGCTACGTCCGCTTGCCGCGCGTCGTTCCGCCAGAGGTGTTCAGGTCGACGGCGGCGCGGATCAATGCCTTGAAGGCGTCCGCATCGAGCTGCTCGCCCTCGCGGATGTCGATCGCGCGCCGCGCGTTTCCCTCGAGGCTGGAGTTGAAGAGCTTGGCCGGGTCGTCCAGCGAGGCGCCCTTCATGAACGTCAGCTTCACCGTGGACGTGTAGGACTCGCCGGTGCAGATGATGCCGTCGTGCGACCACACCGGCGTTCCCGGACTCGTCGCCTTGGCCCACTTCCACTCCTCGACGACGTCCGGGTCCGCCTGCCTGATCAGATCGCGCATCCTGCTCAACGTCTCGCCGCGCCAGTCTCCGAGCTCCGCCACCCTCTCGTCGATCCGCTCGGATGCCGAGCGGCCGTCCGTCTCGCCCATCATGCCCTCCCCTTCGACTGCTTCGAGCTTAGTCGGGAGGGGGGGCAGAGCGGTAATCCCATCTGGCCGGGCGGCTCGCTCGTGTGGTACGCAACATGATGTTCTTGGCCACCGGATGCGGCTGGAGCCGATCCGTTGGTTCTGCTGCGTGCGAGCCCACTTCGGGAGGATCACGATGACACGAGAAAACCTGTTCTCCGGCCCCTGGGACGGAGACGAACACGAGGCCGGCACACGGCGCCGGGTGTTCTGGCGGCCGGAGGGCGCTCGCATGGGGTCAACGCTGTACGAACTCGCCCCGGGCGCCCCGGAGGACCGCATGCACATGCATTTCGGTGCCGAAGAGATGTTCTTCGTGCTCAGCGGCCGCCCCGTGCTCCGAAACCAGCATGGCGAGGAGTCGCTGGAACGCGGAGACGTCGTGTTCTGCCCGGAGGGGCGTGCCGGGATGCACGCATTCAGCAATCCGGGTGACGAACCGGCGGAGATCCTGGCGATCAGCGCCGGCGGATTCCCCGACGTCGTCGCCTATCCCGAGCATGGATATGCATGGGTGGCCACTCGTGACCCCGATCCAGAGCTCCTCGCGAAGGGAGGCGACCCGGGCATCATCGCCCGGCTCGAGATCCCGATCGAGTAGCAGGAATCGGATGCGGCTTGCAGGGGAGTGGGAGTGGCCGCCCGGGGGCTCGTCGCCGGTGACGACGACCCCCGGTTCGCGGAGCTACGTGGTGGCGGCCTTCTGCCGCGCTGCGATCACGTCGCTGAACGGCGCGTTCGGGGTGCCGCCGATGGCGAGCAGCTGCACCGGGCCGTTCGGTGTGGTGAACCTCCGGCTGTGGCCGGACGGGACGTAGGCCACCGACCCCGGCCGCAGAACGTGCTCGGTCCCGTCGATGGTCAGCGTTGCCTGCCCGGAAATCACGTAGTAGACCTCTTCCTGGCCGTCGCTTGCGTGATCGTGATCGGGATACCCCTCGTGCCCCTGCTGGAACTGCTCGACGTTGACGCCGAACGCCGTCACGCCGAGCGTCGACCCGAGCGGCTTGAAGACGCCGCCGTGCGCGCCCTCGATGTCGTCGATGTGAACGACCTTCGGTTCGCTCATGTCTGCCCCCTCCGTTGGAATCGTGGCTCCGCAGGGTACCTGCCCGGCGGTGGGACCCGGCCTGGCGAGCTCCGTGACGGTGCCGGCGACCACCGTCTGCGCGTATCTGGCCAGTTCCGTCGTTGCCTCGACGGTTCCCGGCCGTGGGCGCTCGTCCGGATCCCAGCCGAGGGATCGCTCATCGAGCGCTTGTCCGATCAGCGGGTGCCACTCCGGCGGCAGCGCCTGCTTCGCCCACCGAAGCGCAGCCTGCTTCGACGCCACCTCGCCGGAGTCGAACGTGTACAGCATCCGGCAGAGGGTGGTCACCGCGTAGCGTTGTGTCCAGGCGGTGTCGAAGCTGATCCACCCCAGCAGGTCTGGCAGGAACGTCTCGATCTGGCGCCGCATGCTTCGGCGAAGCGCGTCCGCTGGAACCTCGCAGACGAACTCCGCCGGGTGCGGGCCCGCGAGCGGGATCCCGTGCGCCTGAAGCGTCCACCTCACCTCCTCGCGGTTGCAGTGGTTCGACCACTGCATCTCGCGCCAGCCATGATCGACATACAGCCAGCGCTGGCCCAGCGCGGCGAGCGTCTCGAGGTCCCGCTTCGGAGCGTACGAGCCTTCCAGATGCTGTGCCCAGTGCTCGGCTCGCGTCGGGAGCTCGTCGTGCAGCTCGCGAAGAGCGTGTTCCTGCTCCGCGCTGACCGGCTCTCGCGTGACGACCAGGAAATCGCAGTCGCTGTGGAGATCTCCGGCTCCCAGTGCGAATGACCCGGTGAGGTACGCCCCGACGAAGTTCTCCGCGAGTATCGACGTGACGCGACCGATGACCTCTTCCAGCAGGTCGTTGAGTTCAGGAAAGACGGTCGGCGCCGAGGGCAATCCCGGTGCGGTGGCCACGGTCGGATCTTAGGCGGGTGCCTATGGAACCCCGGCGCGCCAGCAGCGAGCCGTCCCCGAGCGGGCTGCGCGCATGCCACCCACGCGGTAGCCTCCGGGCCATGTTCGACCACGTCGGGATCGCGGTGTCCGACCTTGCCGCGTCCGAGCGCTTCTACCGCACCGTGCTCTCCGTGCTCGGCGTCGAGCCGAGCCACGCGGACGAGGAGTTGGTCGAGTGGCAGGACTGGGACATCGGGCCGACCGACCGCGAACACCCTTTGACGCGTGGCCTGCACGTGGGCTTCCGGGCGCCGGACCGCGCGGCAGTCGACGCGTTCTGGCAGGCGGGGGTCGACGCCGGGTACGAGGACGATGGCGCGCCGGCGGCGCGCCCTGTGTACGGCCCCGACTACTACGGCGGCTTTCTGCTCGACCCGGACGGAAACAGTGTCGAGGCTGTCCACTACGACCGTGAGCGGCCGGTGCCCGACGGCTGCATCGACCACCTGTGGCTCCGCGTTCGCGACCCTCAGGTGTCACGGCGCTTCTATGCGACGGTCGCGCCGCACGCCGGGCTTCGCATCGCGCACGACGCGCCGGATCGCGTGCAGGTCTGCGGCCCGGATTTCTCCTTCTCGCTCGTCCGGGACGAGCGCCCGCTCACCGAGCACGTTCACATCGCGTTCCCCGCCGCCGCGGACGACACGGTGCGAACCTTCCATGCGGCCGCGCTGGCCGCGGGCTACGAGGACCACGGCGGCCCCGGTGAGCGCCCCGTGTACCACCCCGGGTACTACGGCGCCTTCGTGCTCGACCCGGACGGCCACAACGTCGAGGTCGTCAACCACAACGAATGACGCTCAGCCGGTTAGCGACCAAACAGCTTCCAGTGCCCCTCGGATATGACGTCGACGGTGCCGTCGGCCACGCTGATGGCGGTCTCGTCGTCGATCGCATACGCCGGCCCCGGGATGGCGGCCGCCCATCGTTCCGCGTCCGCCATGGTGTTCTCCGGCAGAAGTTCGTGATCGAGGTGCGGGAAGATCGAGAAGTCGACGATGCCCAGCGTGCTGTCGTCACCGGTGGGCGACTTCCAGCCGACGAAGTCCTCCCCGATACGCGGGGTCATCACCATGCTGCCGGCGCTCAGCCCCACCCAGACCGTCGTGGGCAGCGACGGCAGCAGATCCGCCAGCCCCGACTGCCGCATCCAATGGCACAGGTACAGGGCGTCGCCGCCATCCACCAGCAGGACGTCTGTCTCTTCGACCCAGGAGACCCAGCGTTCCTTGTCGATGCTGGGCAGCGCGGTCAGCTCGAGCACTCCCAAGGATTTCCAGCCCAGCTCGCACATCGGTGTGGAGGCGTGTCCGCTGATGAACCGCCATGCCCCACCGGGGCTCCCCTGCGGATGCCCGTACCCGGCCGTGGGGATACACAGGGCGTTGGCGTCGGCGATCGGTTTGCCCAGCAGGTCGATCAGGGCGTCGTGGATGCTCGTGTTCTTGATGCCGGCGGACGTGAGAAGCAGCTTCATCGAGTATCTCCTTCGGAGAGGGGTCAGCAGCAGGTAGACCGGTCGAGCCGCCAGTTCTCATCGATCACCGTTGCGGCACCGACGCACACCTCCGAGCCGCGTTCCGGTGTTCGGAACTACGTGCAGGTCTACCCGACGGGAGGACTGAAATCGCGGGCAGACGCAGGTCAAGCGGTCGAACCGGGACGGACGTCCCGTGAAGCCACCCACTGGTTCGGCCGCTCGTTTAGCCGCCACCGGGGCCGGGAACATCGTGGAGGCGCTGGACTTGGTCGCCTTGGCAATGCTCATCCTCACTGCGCTCGCACACCTTCTATGGCGCCACATGAAGACCGCGCCGACCACGGGCTGACGGCACGCGTGGCACTGATCAGTCGTGCATTGTGCGTTGAGGGTGGGAGGCAGTCGGTCGCGAATATCCCCTCGCGGCCGGGCATGGTCGAGACGGAGTGTGCTTCGAGATGACCGGCAGCGCCGGCGACGGCTCCGCATTCAAGTTCACGAGCAGCGGCGCGTTTCGCCGTGACATCGATCACCGGGTCAACGAGTTGTTGGCCGACAAGCGGCTTGTCCGGCGCGCCTATCGGCTGCTGTGGGCGAAGGCTTTCCTCGTCGTGCTCTGGGTGGCCGTGTCATACGGCGTGTTGGTGTTCGTCGCGGGCGACATGGTCGAGGCGCTGGCGGCGTCGGTCAGCTTGGGGCTCGCCACGGCCGGCATCGGCTTCACGATCATGCATGACGCCAACCACCGAGCCTTCGCGCCGAGCCGCCGTGTCAACCAGTTGATGGCGCTCTCGCTTGACCTGATCGGCGGCTCCTCCTACGTCTGGTCAGCCAAGCACCTCGCCCACCACACCTACCCCAACATGACCGACTACGACCCCGACATCGAAAGCCTTCCCTTCGCACGTTTTGACCCAGCCCAGCAGCGTCGCTGGTGGCACCGATACCAACACCTCTACATCTGGGTCCTCTACGCGTTGGTCACCATTCGCTGGCAGTTCGCCACAGATTTCCAGTTCCTGCGCCGAGGACGGGCCGGTCGCAGCCGTCTCCGCCGGCCAAACGGCGCGGCGCTCGCCACACTGCTGGCCGGGAAAGGTGTCTTCTGCGTCTGGGCGTTCGCGATTCCACTGCTCTTCCACCCCGCGCTCGCGGTCCTCGAGGTGTTCCTCGTCACGTCGTGCGTCGCGTCGCTCAGCCTCACACTGGTCTTCCAGCTCTCCCACTGCGTGGCTGAGACGGTGTTCGTCGATCCCACGCACGACGTGACGGCACGATCATGGCAAGTCCACCAGGTCGAGACGACCGTCGACTTCGCGAGGCACAACCGACTCCTACGCCTGTATGTCGGAGGCTTGAACTTCCAGATCGAGCATCACCTCTTCTCGCGCCTGCCACACACTCTCTACCCGCGGATCGCACCGATCGTGGAAACCGCCGCGCGCGCACACGGCATTTCCTACACCTGCCAACCGACGCTTCGAGCCGCGTTGCGCTCACACGCACGGTGGCTCAAAGAGATGGGCTCGGCCGTCCCCAGCCACGCACCCGCGCCTACGCCCCGTGGCGACGTGGCCTCTGAGCCCGGCTAGCAGCGCTCGAGATCGGCGTCGGCGCATCCGGCTCAGGGCAATGCGCTGACCGCTCGGCTGCGTGGTCCGGCATTCCCGCGGGTTCTGTGGCACGCGAAGGAAATCGGGGACAGGTGGGTGTAGGGTCATTGGGTGCCCGGCTCCTACCGTAAGAGTTTCGATGAGCCTGATGAGACGTTTGAGCTCGATGGGATGGTCGAGCACGTGGTCAAGATCGGTGACTACACCGTGGGCCGGGTCGTCCAGCCGCCAGGGTTTCGGTGGAGGACGAACGTCCAGCCGATCGTGGGGGGTGAGTGGTGCGCCGCCCGCCATGTTGGTGTGGTTGTCTCCGGGCGGATGGGGGTGGAGCTGAAGGACGGGACGCGGTTCGAGCTCGGGCCTGACGATGTGTTCGACATTCCGCCTGGTCACGATGCCTACGTGGTGGGCGATGAGCCGCTGGTGGAGATCGATTGGTCGGGTCTCGAGGCGTGGACGGGCTTCAAGGTGCGCTTGCATGACCGGGTGTTGGCGGGCTTGTTGATGACCGATGTGGTGGGCTCGACCGAGGAGGCCCGCAAGCTTGGTGATGCGGTGTGGCGAGACCGCCTATCCCAGCATCTTGAGTCGCTGCGAACGTTGCTGGGTCGCTTCAGGGGGCGTGAGATCGACACGGCGGGCGACGGCATGTTCGCGCTGTTCGACGGCGCCGCGCGTGCCCTGGAGTGCGCCGCGGCAATCCAGGAGGCTGCCCAGGCGGAGGGCATGGCAGTGCGGATCGGCGTCCACGTCGGCGAGGTCGAGCTGACCTCGAACGGCGCCCGCGGCGTGGCCGTCCACGAGGTCGCGCGCATCGCCGCGTTGGCCGGTTCGGGCGAGGTCCTCACGTCGGAGGCAACCCGGGCGCTGTCAACGGGCGCGGGCCTCAGGTTCGAGGACCGGGGCACGCACCAGCTGAAGGGCTTAGGCGAGGAGCGTCGGTTGTTCGCGTTCGTCGCCTCGGAGTAACGGTCGCCCGAGCCGGTGTGGTCCCGCGGTCAGCGGTCGACGGTCACTCATACTGGTCGTGGTAGCGCCACCACTGGTACGGCGGCGTCTGTGGCCAGCCCTCAGGAGAGTCCTCCCACTCCTCCTGTCGGCCATACGGGGTGAGATCCAGGAATGTCCACAGGTCTCCGTGCTCATCGCCGCGGGCGCTGACGAAGTAGGTGCGGTAAATCCGGTCCTCGTCGTCGCGCAGGAACACATTGGTGCCGTGCCACTCGGCCACGCCGAAGTCGTCGGAGAAGTCGTCGAGAGTCGTGTACCAGGGGAACGTCCAGCCCATCCGCTCGCGGTAGCGCTGCAGGTGCTCCTGGGCACCGCGGGAGACGGCGACGTAGTTCGTGTCACGCGCGCGCAGATGGGCCAGGTTGCCGAGCTGGTCGGCGCCCAGCGAGCATCCTTTGCATCCGCGCTCAGGGTAGCTGCGCATGTTGGGGTCCATGAAGAAGCGGTACAGGACGAGTTGGCGGCGTCCATCGAAGAGGTCGAGCAGCGTCGCGGTGCCGTCGGGCCCCTCGAACCGGTATGCCTTCTCGACCGCGACCATCGGCATCCGCCGGCGCAAGGCCGCCAGTGCGTCACGCGCGCGAGTGACCTCCTTCTCCTTCGGGAGCAGCGCGGCGCGGGCCGCTTCCCACTCCTCGGGGCTGACGATCTCAGGTGTCGGTGTAGCCATCGGATCAACTCCTCGATTCGTTGCTGCCGGCCGCCGAGTGCAAGCGGTTACCCTCGCCATCATCAGTCGACACCGGTCCGCATCATGGACGTTGGATTGGATACCGCTATGACTGGCCGCGACCCACCGACTCATCGGTCGGCCAGGTGGCCAGTCTCCCGAGCCGGTATCACGGACGCTCGCCACGTGCCGCGGCAGGCCGCCGACGGCGGCATGCGCGCGGGCGCGAAGTGCCCAAAAAGACCGGCCCTCCCGCGATGCCCGGCTCTCATGATCCGGTCAGCTCGAGGAAGCGGTCGATCATGGCATTGACCTGATCTGGCACCTCCAGCTGGTGGAAGTGGCCGGCACCGACGGTGACTCCAACCGTCATGTCCGGCTTGATCTCCAGCAGCCGAAGATCCTCCGCGTCGAGCTCAGTGCGGAGAAGCAGTGTTGGCACGTCACAGCGTGCCATCGCTTCGGAGCCGTCCCACGCGGTGAGTTGCTGGATGACCGCCGTTGCGATCGGGAGCGGGATTGCGGACATCATGTCGGCGATCGAGAGCGCCAGCGCCGGGTCGCGGGCGCCCATGTTCTCGACATATCGGCGTCGTATCTCCTCGCCGTCTGGACCGGCCAGCTGTTCCGCGAAGGTATCGAATCTCCGGCACATCTCCGGGTCCCAATCGATCGGGCCCGGATCGACGAGGATGAGTGCTCGCGGCAGCGACGGGCGGCGACCTGCCAGCTCGACAGCGATCATCCCGCCGAGGCTGTGACCGACCACGATCGGCCGCTCGAGACCCACCGTTCGGCAGAAGCCGGTGACGTCGTCGGCCAGGTCCGGGATCGCGTAGCCGTCGGGAAGGCGATCGCTCTTGCCGCACCCGCGCAGGTCGAGCGCCGTCACGGCGTTCGTCTCAGCGAAGTGGTCGAATTGCGGCTGGAAGGCGGTGCCGTTGCAGCACCACCCGGGCACGAAGAGTATTTCCGGATCTCCGCGACCGGCTCGCTCGTAGTACAGCCTAAGCCCATCGAGCTCCGCATACGGCATGGGTGGCGATCCTCTCACGACCCACCCTAGTGCGCCAGGCGCTTTGCCGGTCATCCCCTCGCGAGGAAGCTACCGACGCGTTTGGGCGCAGCTCAACCGACCAGACGGTCCAGCATCGCCGGAAGGGCTTCTTGACAACGGGCAGGACTTGGGACCCAGACCTGAACAGGGCAGGGTCGATCGCCCGCCGCTACCGGAAGGCTGCGCAAAATGCGCTGAAGTCTCCATTTTGGTGTGGCCCTGCCTGAAACAGGATGTTGAAGTCGCCATCTACGACGATCCGTCCGGCGTCCAACCATACGACTCCGCGCCCCGGCGCCGTAAACTTGTTGTAGAGCCCCGTGTCGGTACGTGTCCGTACCGACCCGTCGGCGTTGTACCTGATGACTTCGGTGAAGCTGCTGTTTTGCTGGGTGAGCGTGGTGCCCTTAGCCGTGGCCGTGACTCTGAATGGGCCGGGCCGCCCCTTATCGATCGTCTTGTAGAGGAACCCGCTAGTGTCGTAGTAGTCGGTCGATGTAACCCATCCAACGAAGTGGAAGCGGACGTTGAAGGGGCATAACGCGGAATCAACCGATGTGTCGTTGACGTGAAAGGCGGTTCTGACCTGCGTGTTCGCAGAAGCTGTTTGCGCAGCCGTCATAGCTGCGACGACGACCACGATCAATGCGAGCCAAGAGCGTCGCAACGTTCCCCCGATCGTTGGAACTCCCAAGAATGGAGCAGAGCCGGTCGAGGGTCGCATACCCCCGGGAAAATGTCAACCGGCACAACCGGTTAGCACGAGCCTGTCGTCGGGCTCAGATGATGCATTGCCACATGATCGCGCCGGCAGCTGCTGCGGCTATGCAGGGTGTGAGGACGAGAGATGCCTCCATCCCGCGGCCTTCGGTGGCGGTGTGGCGGTGAGGCGGCGTCAGGTACGCGCAGATCCCCGCGATCGGCTTTGGCGTCGCCTTGGAGACCTTCGGTCGGCCGATCCCCGAGGCATGAGACAGAGAGAACGTTCCCACGAAGCAGCGGCCCGACGAAAGCTGCCGACACGCGAGTTCGGTATAGCGTATGAGCGGTTCCCTGATGACGTTCGTCGTAATGTCGGACACGATGTCGTAGCCGATCCCGCGAACAAGCAGGATGGAGTCTTCGAGGTCTTCCAGCATGACCGTCTGCACCGCCTCGCTCGCTTCCAGCATAGAGTGAAGGTCTTTCGTTAAATCGATTCCCACACCGCCCCTGGGCCCGACCGCGGGAGAGACCAAGACGAGTCTCGTTCGGCTCGCTAAGGCCGGCAAGGAGCTGCTCGGCTTGTTCTCCCCTCCCGCCGCGGATTGAATCGATGACCACCTCGAAGAAGTCTTGGACGAGCGCCTGGCTCGTGGGCCCAACGACCAGTGCTTGTTCGCAATGCCTGTGGATCGATGTACAGCCGCGTGTCGTCTTGAACATCGACGTCCACGAAGTCCAGCTGAGGCTGGGTCAGGCCGAGACCGTAATGCTCGGAGATGCGCATGACCGCGAAGGATAGAAGCGGTGGGCGCTAGCGGCTTC
>DASWRM010000041.1 GCA_036403155.1 Gaiellales bacterium
GGATGCTCGAGCTGCTCGAGCCCTGGCGGGGCCAGCGTCAGCGGGTCGTCCGCATCATCATCGCGAGCGGCTTCCGGAAGCCCCGCTTCGGCCCCCGGATGACGATCCAGGACCACCGCGGCCACTGACGGCGGCAGGGTGGACTGCTGCGAGGAGCTCGCCGGACGACGGCGGCGTCACGGCCCGTAGGCGAACATCCGATCGGGATCCCAGGCGGACCGCGTCGACGCGAGCCGGTTGAACGCGTCCCGCGGCCACGCGCTCGCGAACTGCTGGGTGGAGGCCACGTGCCCGAGGAAGTTGATGTTCGTCTCCCGCGCGATCCACGGCAGGATGCCGGCGACGATGTAGTCGGACTTCTGCGGCATCGCCGTCTCGAAGAGCTCGGGGACGGGCACACCGATCATCACCAGGGTGAACGGGGCCTGGCGTCCGCCGATGGCGGTCCCGCCGTGCTGCTCCTCGCTCGCGGCGCCGCCGATGTGGCGGATCTCGATCGCGATGAACGGCACGTCGGCCCGCGCGCCCGCGCGCGCCAGGAACTCGGTGACGAAATCCTGATCGATGTCCTCGAGCTGCATGCCGCGGTCCCACGCCGGGCCGGGCTGGTCGGCGTCGTTGTGGATCGAGCCGATCGCGGAGGTCGGCATCTCTCCGACGAGGTCGAGGAAGGTGGGGGCCGCGGCGCGGATCGGAGCCAGGATGCGCTCGCCCTCGTCGTCGTCGCCCACGAACGCGAACCGCAGATGGAGCACGAACTTGCCCCGCAGCGCCTCCGGGACCTCGTCGATCGGCGGGAACCGCACGAGAGCGACGGACGAGGTGACCGTGTCCGGCACGGTGTGCACCCAGTCCACCCAGGCACGCATGGCGTCCTCGATGTGGGCGGTGTCGAAGAAGAGCCCGCCGCCGTAGACATGGGTGAGGGGAACGAGCTCCAGGTCCATCTCGACCACGATGCCGAGGCCGCCCTTGCCGCCGCGGAGCGCCCAGAACAGGTCCTCGTTCTCGTCGGCGCTCGCCGCGACCACCCGGCCGTCGGCGGTGACGACGGTGAACCCGCGCACCCAGTCGGCGGTGAAGCCGTAGGTGCGGGAGAGCGGGCCGAGCCCGCCGCCGAGGGTGTAGCCGACGGCGCCCACATTGGTCGAGGAGCCGGTGATCGGTGCCAGGCCGTAGCGGGCCGCCGCTTCGACGACCTCGCCCCACCGGGTGCCGGCGCCGATGGACGCGATTCGGCTGTCCCGGTCGATGCTCACGCCGCTCATCCGCCCGGTGGTGATGAGCAGACCGGTCGTGATGGGGGCGAAGGCCCCGTGCCCGGTGGCCTGCACGAAGACGGGCAGGCCGTGGTTTCCCGCGAACCGGACCGCCTCGACGATGTCCGCGGTGGTGCGTGCGCCGACGACGATGTCGGGATCGTGGACGATCGCGGTGTTGAAGCAGGCGGCTTCCTGGGCGAGCCCCTCGTCGTCCCGAGCGAAGACCTCGCCGGACACGGCGTCGCGCAATTCGGCGACGTCTTCCGACGTGATCAGGGGCGCCATATCGTGAGAATACTGGGTAGACCGAGCCGTCGTACCCCATTCTGGGGGGTGTTTCCGCGCCTGTCGCCGCCAGTCCCGCGCTCGCTGCACCCCGTCGGCGGAGCTCAGAGCTGAGACATCCTCTCCACGAAGTAGGCCGTGAACCCCGGCACGTCGACGCCGACCGCGATCCGGCAGTTGGCCGCCGGCGGGGAATCGGACGTGAGCAGGTCCGCCACCATGACCCCGCGAGCGATGCTCGGTCCGGTCACGACGTCGACGGCGGCATCGCGCCAAGTGAGGAGGTCGGGACGCGGAACGGCGGCCAGCGCGAGGGGATCGTGCATGGCGCAGGAGTCCGCTGAGCTCGGGTCGCCCGGGTTCGTCGCATGCATGTGGTCGATCCAGGCGAGCGTGTACTCACCGGCGAACCGGGCGAACGAGCCTTCGGCCTCGGCCATGCGGCGCCCGTCCTCGCGACTCATCCGCACCTGGAGCGTGACGTCGAGGCCCACGAGGCGCAGTGGCGCCCCGGAGCGCAGCACGGCGGATGCGGCTTCCGGATCCACCCAGATGTTGAACTCGGCGGCCGGCGTGACGTTGCCCAGGCCGATCGCGCCGCCCATGAAGACGATCCGCCCGAGCGCGGCGGCGGCGTCCGGGTGCCGGGCGACGAACAGTGCGACGTTGGTGAGCGGGCCGGTGGCCACGAGGGTGACCGGGCGCCGCTCACCGAGTGCCAGCTCGGCGATCAGGTCGATCGCGTGGGCGGCCACCGGCTCGCGGCCGGCAGGTGCCAGGTCGGGCCCGTCGATGCCGGTCGGGCCGTGGACGTCGCCCGGCGTGAAGGGATCCTGGACGAGCGGCCGGGCGGCACCCGCGGCGACGGGGATGTCGCTGCGTCCGAGGTGGTCGAGCACGCGGATCGCGTTCGCGCGCGTGTGGTGCAGGGGCGCGTTCCCCGAGACCGCCGTCACGGCGATCAGGTCGACCTCGGGGCTGCCGAGCGCCAGCATGATCGCGATGGCATCGTCGTGGCCGGGGTCGCAGTCGAGGATGATCGGTATCGCCACGGCGGTGGGTCCTATCACCCGCCGGCCAGCCGGCGGTCCACCTCCGCGCGGCGAGGCATGGCCGGCTGGCAGCCCTCGCGCTCGACCGCCAGCGACGCGGTCGCCATACCCAGACGCAGTGCGCCGTCCAGCGGCAGCCCCTCCGCAAGGCCTGCCGCAAGGGCCCCGACGAGCGCGTCCCCCGCGCCGGTCGTGTCCACGACGGCGGCCGGGAAGGCCGGGAGGATGGGGCCGTCGGGAAGCACCCGTGTGCCGGCCGCGCCCAGCGTGAGCACCGTGGTCGGCGCGCGGTGCTCGCCGAGCGCGTCCAGCTCGGTCTCGTTGACGATGGCGATGTCGAACCGGGCAACGAGGTCGCCGGGGAGGTTGCCGGCCGGCGCTGGATTCACGATCGCGGTCGCGCCCGTCGCGCGGGCCGCCGCGAGGACGGCTTCGGCGGCAGCGGGGGGAATCTCGGCCTGGGTGACCCAGACCGTCACGTCGCCGTCGGCGGCCGGTCCGTCGACACGCCGGTTCGCCCCGGGCAGCACGACGATCTGGTTCTCGCCTCCGCGCTCGACCAGGATCAGCGCCACCCCGGTCGGGTCGTCCACCCGCACGACGCCGGACAGGTCGATCCCGTCCTGCGTCAGCGCCTCGATCAGGCGGTCGCCGAACCCGTCGCGTCCGCAGGCTGCGTGGAACGCGACGTCGGCTCCCGCGCGGGCGGCCGCCACCGCCTGGTTGGCACCCTTGCCGCCCGGCGCGTAGAGCAGACGGTCGCCGGTCAGCGTCTCACCGGGCCGCGGCAGTCGCTCGACATACCCGAACACGTCCATGTTCATCGAGCCGCAGACGCCGACCTTCCCCATCGCAGCGCAGCCTACAGCGGCCGGACGGCGGGGTAGCCGCGGCGGAACCGTTCGTATCCGGCCGCATACGCGGCCGCCCACTCCGGATCGGGGTCGACGCGGTCCGCGACCCGGACGCATCGAGCGACGGCGTCGTCCAGGTCGTCGAACACGCCCGCTGCGACGCCGCCGAGCAGCGCCGCGCCGTACGCAGACCCCTCCTCGGTCACCGTCCGCTCGAGCGGCATGCCGAGCACCGAGGCGGTGACGCGCCGCCAGAGCGAGCTGCCCGCGCCGCCGCCCGACAGGCGGCCGGCGGCGGGCCGGTCGCCGAGCTCGGCGAGCAGCTCGACCGAATCGCGGAGACCGTAGGCGACCCCCTCCATCACGGCTCGCGCGATGGCGCCGCGGTCGTGCTCGAGGCCCAGGCCGATCAGCGCGGCCCGGGCGTCCGGATCGTTGTGCGGCGTGCGCTCGCCGGACAGGTAGGGGAGAAAGAGCAGGCCACCGCTGCCGGGCGGCCATTCGGCGGCCTCGTCGTCCAGCGCACCGTGCGGCAGACCGCCGGCCACCGACTCGCGGAACCACCGCAGCGAGGAGGCCGCGGCCAGCATCACCCCCATCGCATGCCAGCCCCCGGGCCGGGCGTGGCAGAACGTGTGCAGCCGGGCCGCGGGGTCGTACCGGTACCCGTCGAGTGCCGTGAAGACGACGCCGGACGTCCCCAGCACCACCGAGGCCGGCCCCGGGCGGACGATGCCGAGGCCGGCCGCCGCCGCGGCCTGGTCGCCGGCGCCGGCGGCGACCACCGCCGCGTCGCGCCGTCCCGCCGGCTCGGTGGACTCGTGAACAGGCGGCAGCCAGCCGGGCGGGATCTCGAGCGCCTCGAGCACCTCCTCGCTCCAGCGGCGCCGCGCGACATCGAAGAGGAGCGTCCCGGACGCGTCGCTGACATCGGTCGCCAGCTCGCCGGTCAGCCGGAAGCGCACGTAGTCCTTCGGCAGCATGACGTGACGGATGCGAGCCCAGACGTCCGGCTCGTGCGCGCGCACCCACAGCAGCTTCGGAGCCGTGAAGCCGGTCGCGGCGCGGTTGCCGGTCAGCTCGATCAGCCGCTCTCGTCCGATCCGCCGCTCGATCTCGGCGCACTCGGCGCCGGTGCGCCCGTCGTTCCAGAGCAGCGCGGGGCGAAGCGGACGCATGGCCGCATCGAGGAGCACCATCCCGTGCATCTGGCCGGACACGCCTATGCCGGCGACGTCGGGGCCGCCGAGCTCGCCCAGCGCGCGCTCCGCGGCGTGCCACCAGTCGTCGGGATCCTGCTCGGTCCAGCCGGGCTGCGGCATCGCCAGCTCGTAGCCGACCGACGCCTGTTCCGTGACCGCGCCCTGCTCGGGAGAGACGGCGACGGCCTTGAGGCCCGAAGTTCCGACGTCGAGGCCGATCAGGCGCGTCATGCGAGTAGGCTACCGGCCGTGCGAGCCGAGCCGCTGCCGCAGACGCGTGTCTACCGGTTCTACCAGGGCGGTGCACTGCTGGAGCAGTTCCGGGGTGGCGGCGGGGACGACAGCGACCACCCCGAGGACTGGGTCGGATCCGTCACGGAGGCGCGCAATCCGGGCCGGGAGGTGCCGGACGAGGGGCTCACCCGGCTCGAGGATGGCCGCCTGCTCCGCGACGCGATCGCCGCCGACCCGGCGTCGTGGCTGGGCGACGGGGCGCAGGGAACGGGCGTGCTGATCAAGCTGCTCGACGCCGCGGAGCGGCTGCCGGTGCACGCACACCCCGGGCGCGAGTTCGCGCGGCAGCACCTGGCGTCGGAGTTCGGCAAGACCGAGGCCTGGATCGTCCTCGCCACCCGGTCGGACACGGCCGAGGTGTGGATCGGTCAGCGCGAGGCGGTCGACCGGTCGACGTACCGGGAGTGGATCGACCGGCAGGACACCGATGCGCTGCTGCACTCGCTCAACCGCGTGCCGGTCGCCGCCGGCGACGTCATCTACGTGCCGGCCGGAGTCCCGCACGCCATCGGAGCGGGCGTGCTGCTCGCCGAGTTGCAGGAGCCGACCGACTTCTCGATCGTGTGCGAATGGACCGGCTACCCGATCGAGCCGGCGGACAGCCATCTCGGGCTGGGGTGGGACGTCGCGATCGAGGCGCTCGACCTCCGCCCGCACACGCCGGTGCGGACCCTGCCCGACGAGGCGCGGAGCTTCTTCTGGGCAGACGAACGCCCAGAGCCGGCCGGACGGTTCGCGGTGTGGATGGTGCTGGAGGGCTCCGGCACCATCGACGGCCGGACGGCGCTGGCGGGCGACTGCTTTGCGATTCCGGCCGCGCTGGAGGCGGTCGAGGTCTCGGTGGGTCTGCGGGTCCTGCGCTGCATGGGCCCGGGGGACTGAGGTCGGCGGCGCAGGCCGTGGTGGGCCGGCCGGGTCAGCCCCGTCCGGGGCGGACCCGGGCCTCGGGTCTGGCCCTTTGGGCCTGCCTCTACCGGATCGCGTCCCCGCTCTCGGGATCGAAGAAGTGCATCCGCCGCGTGTCGACCTGGAGCTTGATCGGCTGGCCCAGCGCCGCTGACGTGCGCGGGTTCAGCCGGGCCACGAACGCGCTCGACTGCGACGCCGCCTCGTCCTCGATCTCGACCAGCAGGTCTGCGTCGGCCGCAAGATCGCGCGTGTCGTCGGTGATCACCGGTGGCGCATCCACCCCGAAGTGCACGTAGACCTCCGAGCCCATCGCCTCCCGGTGGTCGACCACGACGGGAAGGTCCGAGCCCTCGATGCGGCGGCTGGCGTACTCGGGATCCTCGATGTCCTCCGGGCGGATGCCGAGAGCGACCCGCTTGCCGGCATACGCCTCCAGCGCGGGGCGCTCCTGGAAGACCTCGGCAGGCACGAGCAGTCGCATGCCGCCGAACTCGGCCCATGTCCCGCCGTCGGCCCGGCGCAGCTCTGCGTCCACCATGTTCATGGCCGGTGAGCCGATGAAGCCCGCGACGAACAGGTTGGACGGCCGGTCGTACATCTGCTGAGGGGCGTCCACCTGCTGCAGGACGCCGCGGTTCATCACCGCAACGCGGTCGCCCATCGTCATCGCCTCGGTCTGGTCGTGCGTGACGTAGATCATCGTCACGCCGAGGTCGCGCTGGATGCGCGAGATCTCCGTGCGCATCTGCACTCGCAGCTTGGCGTCGAGGTTCGACAGCGGCTCGTCCATCAGGAAGGCCTCCGGCTCGCGGACGATCGCGCGGCCCATGGCGACGCGCTGGCGCTGGCCGCCGGAGAGCGCCTTGGGCTTCTTCTTCAGCTGGTCTTCGAGTCCGAGCGTCTTGGCGGTCTCGCGCACGCGTCGGTCGATCTCCTTCTTCGCCACCTTCCGCAGCTTGAGGCCGAACGCCATGTTGTCGTAGCACGTCATGTGCGGGTACAGGGCGTAGTTCTGGAACACCATCGCGAGGTCCCGGTTCTTCGCCTCCACGTCGTTGATGACGCGCTCGCCGATCCGGATCTCGCCGCCGGTGATCTCCTCGAGGCCGGCCACCATGCGCAGCAGGGTGGTCTTCCCGCACCCCGACGGCCCGACCAGCACCATCAGCGTGCCGTCATCGATCGTCAGGTCGACCGCCCGCACCGCCTCGGTGCCGTCGTCGTAGATCTTCGTCACCTCTTCGAACCCGATCTCAGCCATCCCAATCCCTTCTCATGTCCACCATGTGCTGCTCGGAGCCGGCTCCTGGAACAGGATACCGGCCAGAAATCCCGCCGCCTTGGCCACGCCCTCGTCGACCGAGAGCAGCCCGTCCTCGTGCTCGATGCTGACGACGTGGTCGTAGCCCGTCGTGCGCAGCGCGCTGACGATGTCGCGCCACGTCTTCTCGTCCTGTCCGTATCCGACCGTGCGGAATGTCCACGAGCGGTCCTGGTACCGGTCGTAGGGCTTGGTGTCAAGCACGCCGTTGCGCGCGATGTTCGCCCGGTCGAGATACGTGTCCTTCGCGTGGACGTGGAACAGCGCCGACGCCGCGCCCAGCTCGCGGATCGCCGTGACGGCGTCCGCGCCCTGCCAGAACAGGTGGCTGGGGTCGAAGTTCGCGCCGATGCGCGGACCGGCCGCCGCGCGCAGGCGCAGCAGCGTCTCGTTGTTGTAGACCACGAACCCGGGATGCATCTCGAGCGCGATGTCCACTCCCAGCGAGTCGGCGTACGCGGCCTGCTCCGTCCAGTAGGGGATGACGCGCTCCTCCCACTGCCACCGCAGCACGTCGGCGAACTCGCTCGGCCACGCGCATGTGACCCAGTTCGGCTGGCTCGCGCCGGGCCCGTCGCCCGGGCAGCCGGAGAACCCGTTCACCACGCCCACCTCGAGCAGCGATGCCAGGCGGGCGGTCTTGAGCCACGTCTCGTGGCTGCTCGCGGCGAAGGCCTCGTCCGGATGCAGCGGGTTGCCGTGCTGGCTGAGCGCGCTGATCACCATGCCCCGCTGATCGAGCGAGCGGCGCAGCGCCCGCGCCTTCGACTGGTCGGCAAGCAGCTCGTCCGGATTGCAATGCGCGCTGCCGGGGTAGCCGCCCGTGCCGAGCTCCACGGCGGTGATGCCCATGCCGGCCAGGCGGTCGAGCAGCTGCTCCAGCGGAGTGCCGCTGTAGAGCACCGTGAACAGGCCGAGCCTCACGCCGGCACGGCCTGGGGGAGGTCGACCCATCCGCCGGTGCGGCCGCTCTCGACGATCGCCTCGACCGTTGCGCTGACCCGGTGTGCGTCCGCGAAGGTCGCGACCAGCGAGTCGCGCTGCTCGCCCCGGCCGTGCGCGAGCACGTCCTCGGTGAACTCCGAGACGAGGTTGGCGAGCGCGTCGGGCCAGCCCTCCTCGTGGCCGGCCGGGTAGTGCACGAGCGCGGCCGCGCGCGGCTCGAGCAGCGCCGGGTCGCGGACCAGCACCTCGTTCGCGCGGTCGCGATGCCCGATCCAGAGCTGGTTCGGCTGCTCCTGGTTCCACGCGAGCGTGGCATCGGGCGTGTCGAGCTCCACCGTCAGCCTGTTGCGCATCCCCGGGCTCACCTGCGAGACGCTGAAGACGCCGGGGCACCCACCCTCGAGGTCGAACAGCACGGTGGCGAAGTCCTCGGTGTCGACGTCGAGCGACTCGCCTTCGCCGGACGCGCGCTCGAACGTGGCATGGGTCGTGGGCGGGCGCCGGCGCGTCTCGTGAAGCCGGCCCAGGCGGGCGTACACCCGGGTCATGGTGCGGCCGGTCAGGTGCGTGACCAGGTCGATCCAGTGGGAGCCGATGTCCCCGACGGCCCGCGAGGTTCCGGCCTGGGCTGTCAACAGGCGCCAGTTCCAGTCGTCGTCGTTGAGCAGCCAGTCCTGCAGGTACCCGCCGCGGATCATGTGGGTCCGCCGCCCGGCCAGCATCGCGCGCGCCTGCTGGACGAGCGGGAAGTGCCGGTAGTTGAAGCAGACGCCCGTCACGGTGCCGGCGCGCTCCGCCGCCGCGACGAGCGCCGCGGTCTCGCCGGTGTCCATCGCCAGCGGCTTCTCGGAGAGGACGTGCTTGCCGGCCTCGAGCGCGGCGTGCGTGATTGCGGCGTGGAGGTGGTTCGGCGTGCAGTTGTCGATCACGTCGATCGAGCCGTCCGCGAGCAGCTGGTCGAGATCGGCACTGGACCGCTCGACACCGAGCCGCGCGGCCGCCTCGGCGGCCCGCTCGGGCGTCGTCGCCACGACCGCCGCAACCCGCGCGCCGGGCACGCGCCTGAGCGCCATGACGTGCGCCGCGCCCGCGAAGCCCGTACCCACGACCGCATAGTTGACCGGTGAAGCGCCCAACGAGGTGGGCATACTACCGCCGATTCTCAAAGCGACCTGGGGAGGCGGAGTGGAACGAGGGGTGTACTTCGACGCGTGGTTTCCGCGCCAGCACTGCTACCACCCGAGCCTGCCCCCGCGGCGGCTGCGGATGGTGGAGGAGCTGGTCGAGTACCACGCAACCACGCTCGTGTGGGCGGCGCTCGGCGGCGGATCGATCTCCCTGCCCTACCTCGAGCAGGAGGCGTTCGACCCCGTCGACCCGCGCTACCGGTTCTACGGGTTCCTGAACGACAGCGAGTTCATCGCCGAGTGCGACCGTCGCGGCATACGCGTGTTCGGCATCGTCTTCGAGGTTCAGGGCTGGGAGTTCCCGGCCGAGCTGGACGAGGACGAGAGCCGCATCCTCTCGCTGAACGAGCCGCGCGGCGTCGGAGCGCGCAGCTGGCTCGGGCTGCGCGAGTTCTCGCAGAACCGCTATCCGAAGCTGTGGAAGCCGATCGAACACTACTTCCCGGACGGCCTTCGCAACAGCCTCGGCGACCCCGTCCCCGACCTGCTCGAGGAGTGCTGCTCGCGCGACATCGACGGCACCCCGTGCCACGCGCTGTGGGTGGAGTGCCCCGACCGCGACCACCAGTGTTACACGATGGATCGCAACAACCCGGTGTGGCGCGAGTACCTGAAGGCCGTCATCCGCATCCAGATCGATGCGGGCGTGCACGGCGTCCAGCTGGACGAGGCGGAGCTGCCGATCACGAGCCTCCAGTACGGCGGCTGCTTCTGCCGCGAGTGCATGGCGCAGTTCCGCGACCACCTGCGCGCGCTGCCGGACGACAGCCGGCCGGTCGAGCTCGAGGGCGAGGATCTCGCGGAGTTCCACTACGGCGAGTGGCTGAAGCAGCGCGGGTTCGACTTCAAGCACGGGCGCGAGCGGACGCCGCTCTACTGGGAATACCTGCGCTTCCAGCGCACCGCGATCGTCGGGTATTTCCGCGAGCTGGCCGACTACGCGCGGGAGTACGGACGGTCGAAGGGGCGCGAGGTTCAGGTGTCGGGCAACTTCTTCAACCTGTTCGAGCACTACTACCCGCTCGAGCCGGCCGTCGACCTGATCATCACGGAGATGCGCAACACGATGCACCGCCAGCCGGACTGGTACCGGTACGTCGCCGGGTTCGCCGGGGACAAGCCCGTGATCGTGGTGGAGAACCCCTACGGCGGCGTCGTGCCCGAGATGGTCGAGCAGCTGGCGCGTGGCCGCGGCTATGACCGCTACCGGCGGTCGCTGTACGAGGCGGCCGCGCTGGGCGTCAACATGAGCGTCCCCTACGGCGCCTGGATGGGCAGCGAGATCCAGGACTCGTTCACGCCGCCGCACGAGCTGTCGCGCGAGATCCAGGACTTCCTGGCGGCGAACGAGCACCTCCACGCGCGCGGGACGGTGGCCGAGGTCGCCGTCGTCTACAGCATCGAAAGCGCGTTCGGGCGGCCGTCGGCGCGCGACGAGACGGCCGACAACCGGATGAACCTGCAGGAGGGAGAGGCGGCGCCGTTCTGGCGGGCCGGCGAGCGGCTGTCGGCGGAGGCGCTGCCGTACGACGTGATCATGTTCCCGGAGGGCGAGCTGCGGCCGGACACGATCACCGCCGCGGACATTGCCCGCTATCGCACCGTCGTCCTCCCCGACTGCCGGTTCCTGACCTGGCACCAGGCCGCCGTCCTGCAGGAGCACGCCGACGGTGGGGGCGCCATCGTCGCCCTGGGCCGGCTGGGGGAGAACCTGCCGGATGACGTCCGCGACCGGCTGTCGCAGGCCGTCTCGTGGGTGGATCGCGAGGAGGCCCTGGTGGGCGCGCTCGCCGGCGGCGCTCAGCTCGAGCTGGAAGGGCCGGCAACGGACGTCGCGGTGGGGCTCCACCGGCTCGACGCCGGTGTGGCGATGCACCTCATCCGCTACGACCACGACGACGACCTGGACGCGGTGCCGCCGCTCGCCGAGCTGACGGTCACGCTGCGGCTGCCCGAGGAGCCCTCACGATGCGTTGCCCACAGCCCCGAGGGCCGCTTCTCCGCCGCACTCGAAAGGGCCGGCAACGGCCGCGTTCGGGTTCGCCTGCGGGACGTGCCGCTGTACGGGATCGTCGAGCTGCGGTGACCCTGTGCCCCGGTTCTCTTGACCAGCATCCCACAATGCGCTTCACTATTCCGCGACCCGGCTAAAGGTGAAATGCGGACGCGCGCCGCACTCGTTCCGGGCACGAGGGATATCGCGACTCAAGGGGACTGGTTCCATGCGTAGAGTGATGTTCGCCGCTCTCACGCTCGTCGCTGCGCTCGCAGCAGCGGCGTGCGGCAGCGGAAGCTCTGACAATGGCACGGGAGGCAAGGTGGTCTCGGTCAACCAGAGCGAGCAGCAGGGCGCGCTGGTGGGCAAGAACCTCGACCTCAGCAAGCTCAGCCCGGACATCAAGGATCCCGATCACCCGGTGACGATCACGTTCGAATCGCCATGGGTGAGCTCGCCGCTGATCCAGAAGCTGGCGAAGGAGTTCCACCAGATCCATCCCAACATCACGGTCCAGCTGCAGGCGGTCAACCAGGACTCCGAGCAGACCAAGCTGACCACCCAGATCGCGGGCGGCAACGCCCCCGACAGCGCCTACATGGACTCCAGCACGGTGGGAGCGTTCGCACCACGTGGCGCGCTGGTCAGCCTGAACGACTACATGGGCAAGAGCATCGCGACACCGCCGGCGGACTATCCCGACGCGTTCAAGACGATGAACAGCTACCAGGGGCAGTTCTACGCGCTCCCGTATGACGGCGAGTCGACCGGCCTCTTCTACCGCAAGGACCTCTTCCAGACCGCGGGCATCCCGGCGCCGCCGAAGACGTGGGCCGAGATGCAGGCCGACGCGCAGAAGCTGACGAACTCGTCGCTGCGCCAGTACGGCATCGCGCTCTTCGCCACGCAGTACGAGACCTCGTACTACTTCTACCCGTTCCTCTACCAGGCGGGCGGATCGCAGACCACGGACGACGACAAGCAGGCGGCCCTCAACACACCCGAGGCGATCAAGGCCGCGCAGTTCTACACCGGGCTCTCGAAGTACTCGCCGCCCGACCTGTGGAACTCGAACTCCTACGACGGCCGCGTCGCGTTCGCGACCGGAAAGGTCGGCATGTACATCGCCGGCGCCTGGATGATCGGCGACCTGCAGCGCAGCTTCCCGAAGGTGACCAGCAAGTGGGAGGTCGCGCCGATGCCGACGATGGACGCGGGCAGCCCCTGCCAGACGACGATCGCCGGCAACTCGCTCGCGGTGTTCTCGCAGAGCAAGAACCCGGATGCCGCCTGGAAGTGGATCGAGTTCCTGGACGCTCCGCAGAACATGGCGCTCTGGAACGTCGGCACCAAGAAGGAGCCCTCGTCCCTGCTGCCGCCGCGCAAGTCGCTGATCGCCGACCAGACCACCTTCTCGGCGAACCCGCAGCTGCGCATCTTCAGCGAGATGATGGCGAACTGCGGCATCACGAACCTCAGCAACAACACCAACTGGGGCGAGGTCGACGGCGGGCCGCTTTCGACCGCCCTGGCCAAGGTGATCTACGGCAAGGCGGACGCCGCGACGGCGATGAACGACGCGGAGTCCCAGGCGAACGAGATCCTGAGCAAGCCGACGACGTGACCGTCGGCCCAGGCACTGCGACCGGCGCGGGTGCAGCGTGGCGGTGACCGCCGCGCGCACCCCGCGCCGGGGTGCGCAGAAGTTCACGTCGAAGCGCAAGAAGAGCGTCCTTCGCCGGATGCGGGAGGAGTGGTCGGCGTACGCGATGCAGTCGCCGGGGCTGCTGCTGTTCGCCGTCTTCGTGCTCTTCTCGATCTCGTTCTCGATCTACATCAGCTTCCACCGGTGGGACATCCTGAACCCGGCGAAGCCGTACGTCGGGCTCGAGAACTACCGCACCCTTGCCCACGACGACACCTTCAAGAAGTCCCTCTACAACACGTTCATCTACACGCTCTTCTCGGTCCCGCTGACGATGGTGGGCGGGCTGCTGATCGCGCTGCTGCTCAACCAGTCGATCCGGGGCCGCGGCCTCTTCCGCACGATCTTCTTCATCCCGGTGATCACGCCGATCGTGATCGCCGCGCTGATCTGGAAGTGGGTCTACGACTACGACTACGGGCTCGCGAACTACTACCTGGAGAAGCTGCACATCATCGGCCAGCCGCAGCTGTGGCTGGCAAACCCGGACCTCGCGCTGCCGGCCGTGATCGCCATGACGGTGTGGAAGGGGATGGGCTTTGCGATGGTGATCTACCTGGCCGGCCTGCAGAGCATCCCGGAGGAGTACTACGAGGCCGCGAAGGTGGACGGCGCTGGGCCGCTTCACCGGCTGCGCTACATCACCATCCCGCTGCTCGCGCCGACGTCGTTCTTCCTGCTCGTGATCGGCATCATCGGCGCATTCCAGGTCTTCACCGAGATCTACATCATGACCGGCGGCGGGCCGCTGAGCTCGACCAGCACGATCGTCTGGTACCTCTGGACGATGGGCTTCCGGAACTTCCAGATGGGCTACGCGACCGCGATCGCCTACGCGCTGTTCGCGATCATCTTCGTGTTCACGTGCATCCAGGTGCGGTTCCTCTACCGGGAATCGGAGTACTAGTGGGCAAGGAGGAGCACTGATGGCCGTCATCGCCCGCCGCAGGGGGCGCACCGGGGACGCCGTCGCACGGCCGCCGGCCCGCCGCAGGAAGACCTCGCCCGTCGCCCGTGCGTGGCACGTCGCCACGTACGTGATCCTGGCCGTCGGCGCGATCGTCTTCATCGGCCCGTGGGCATGGATGCTGGTCGCATCGATCAAGCCGATCGGCGAGATGTTCCAGTTCCCGCCGAGCTGGTGGACGCACAATCCGACGCTCTCGAACTACGAGAACTTTCTCAAGTCCGAGAACGTGGGCCGCTGGTTCCTGAACAGCGCGTACATCGCCTCGATGGTGACGATCCTGAACCTCGTCTTCTCGTCGATGGCGGCCTACTGCTTCGCCAAGCGCGATTTCCCGGGGCGAACCGCGCTGTTCCTGATGGGCCTGGGCACGATGGCGATCCCGTACGCGGTGTTCCTGATCCCGAACTACCTGGTGCTCAAGCACATCCCGCTGTTTGGCGGCAACAACCTCCTGGGCAACGGCGGCCACGGCTGGCTCGACTCGTACTGGGGGCTGATCGTCCCCGGCTCGGTGAGCATGTTCAACATCTTCCTGCTGCGGCAGTACATGCGCACGATCCCGAACGAGCTGCTCGACGCCGCCCGCATGGACGGTGCGAACCACTTCCAGATCTGGCTGCGCGTGATCATGCCGCTGACGCGGCCGGCGCTGGCCGCCGTCGGCATCTTCACGTTCACGGGCGTGTGGGACGACTTCCTCGGCCCGCTGATCATCATCTCCAGCTCTGACCACTACACCGTGCAGCTGGGGCTCGCGTCGTTCGTGAAGAAGAACCAGACCTCGTGGGACCTCGTGATGGCGGGCTCCGTGCTCGCGACGCTGCCCGTGCTGATCGCATTCCTGCTCTTCCAGCGACAGTTCATCCGCGGGATCGCGATCACCGGGCTGAAGTGAGCGGGCTGACGCGTGAGGAGCTGCTGCGGGCGTCCGGGCTCGCGGCATTCGGAGTCCTGATGGGAGGCTGCAGCGTGACGGGAGGCAACTCGCACCACCCCGCGCTCGCCAGGCGAGGCGGCGACGCGTGGGCATGGGACAAGCAGCTCGACGGCGTGACGGACGGCTGCACGGACCTGCGGGTCAGCCTGAACGGGAAGGCGGCAAAGCCGTCGGTCTCCGGCAAGCGGTTCCAGATGCAGGCTCCGCTCGACCGGCCGAGCAACGCCGTCGAGGTGAGCTGCGGCGGGAGCAACGCCGTCCAGGTCGTCTACACGCAGCGCCTGACGGCCCGGCCGACGGCGCGGATCGACGTGGCCGTCAAGGGCGGCAAGGTGACGCTCGACGGGTCGTCCAGCGAGGCGACCGAGCCGACCGGCGCCGCGATCAGCACGTGGACGTGGACGCCGCGGGACTCGAACCCCGCGCAGCTGCGGTTCGACGGAGCGACCGACGGTCCAAGCGTCACGCTGCACGCGCCGCATGCCCACGGCGAGTACTACGTCACCCTCGAGGTGGCGGACGCCGACGGGAACACCGACCACAGCACCACCTACTTCGTCGTCGACGAGCACGGCGCGCGGGCCGTCGACTTGGCGCATGAGTCGCCGGCGTGGATCGCGTCCGCCGTGGTCTACGGGGTGATCCCCTTCCTGTTCGGCTCGCCGCCGATCCAGGCGGTGACGAAGCGACTCCCGTACCTGCAGAAGCTCGGCGTCAACGCCCTGTGGCTGTCGCCCATCACCGAGCCCGATGTCGGCGACTTCGGCTACGCCGTCACGAACTACTTCAAGGTGAATCCCAACTACGGGACGGCCGACGACGTCAAGCAGCTCGTCGAGACGGCCCACGGGCTCGGCATCCGCGTGCTGATGGATTTCGTGCCGAACCACAGCTCGGATCACCATCCGTACTTCGTCGACGCGCAGAAGCACGGCACGTCGTCGGACTACTACGACTTCTACGACCGCGACGAGAACGGGGACTACACCTATTACTTCGACTGGCAGAACCTGCCGAACCTGAACTACGACAACCCCGAGATGCGCCGCTTCATGACGGAGGCGTTCTCGTACTGGGTGCGGGAGTTCGACGTCGACGGGTTCCGGGTGGATGCCTGCTGGGGCGTGCGGCGTCGCCGCCCCGGCTACTGGGCCGAGTGGCGGGCCGAGATGAAGCGGATCAAGCCTGACCTGCTGTTGCTCGCAGAGGCAACCGGTCGTGACCCGTGGTACCTCGAACACGGCTTCGACGTCGGCTACGACTGGACGAACGAGCTCGGCCACTGGGCCTGGTCGGACGTCTTCTACGACACCCCCAGCCTCGCCCAATCCCTGCACGACGCGATGGCCGCCGACCCGGAGCCCGCCAAGGTCTTCCGCTTCCTCAACAACAACGACACCGGCACCCGCTTCGTCAGCACCTACGACAGCGACACGACGCGCGTGGCGGCGACGCTGCTCCTGACGTTGCCGGGGATCCCGTGCGTCTACACCGGCGACGAGATCGGTGCGCAATACGACCCCTACCAGGACGTCCAGCCGGTCGACTGGAGCGACGACCACCTCGATCTCCGCGGCTACTACACCAAGATCATCCATCTGCGTACCTCCGAGCCGAGCCTCACGTCCTCCGCATGGACCCCGCTCGACGCGAGCCCGAAGCGCTCGGGGCTGTACGCGTTCCTGCGCCACGCGCCGGACGGGAGCGATCCAATCCTGGTCGTCCTCAACTTCGCGCGCGAGGTGCTCGAGGCGCAGATCACGCTGCCTCCGGCGTTCGCGCACCTGTCCGGGGCATCGTTCCGCGATCTGCTCACCGGGAAGCGAGCCGCGGCCGGCGGCGGCAACCCCCTCGGGATCCGGATCACAGCCATCAACTCGCTCGTGCTCAAGCCGGAGGGAGCGGCCGCGTGAGATCGGCGGTGCTGCGGGCTCCTCGGGACTTCGTCATCGAGGACATCGACGTGCCGGAGATCGCGCCGACGGAGGTGCTCGTCCGCGTGGTTGCCTGCGGCGTCTGCGCGTCGGAGCTCGACATGTGGACCGGCGACACCGACCGCGAGTTCCCCATCCGCGTGGGGCACGAGCCGAGCGGGGTGGTGGAGCGGGTCGGATCCGAGGTCGAGGGCGTCCTTCCCGGAGACCCCGTCGCCCTGTTCGCGACCGAGTACGGGTTCTCGGAGTACGTCGCGGTCGACCAGCGGTTCGTCCTGCAGGCGGGCGATCTGCCGCTCGAGCTCGCGCTCGCGGAGCCCGTCGCCTGCGCGGTCAACGCTGTCGACCTGGCGCACGTGCGGCTGGGTGACGACGTGCTCATCGTCGGAGCCGGGTTCATGGGCGCGCTGGTGCTGAAGCTCGTCCTCATGCAGGGGCCGCGTCACGTGATCGTCGCGGACGCCCGCCGCGAGGCGCTCGAGCGGGCCCGCGCCCTCGGCGCGACGCACGCGATCGACGTCACCCGCGAGGATCTGGTCGAGCGTGTCCGCGAGATCTGCGACCGCGTGCCGGCGGGCATCCACGACGCGGGCGTCGACCCGCTCGACGAGACGGGCGTCGACGTCGCCTTCGAGATCACGGGGGCGCAGGCGCCGCTCGACGTGCTCGGCGACGCTGTGCGGATGAGCGGCAAGCTGGTCGTCGTCGGCTACCACCAGGGCGGGAGGCGAACCATCCCGCTCGGCCAGTGGAACTACAAGGCGCTGCAGCTCGTCAACGCCCACTTCCGCGAGATCGCCACGATCATGCGCGGCATGCGCGTCGCCATGCGGCTGCTCTCGTCGGGGCGCCTGCGGCTGGACGACCTCGTGACGCACCGCTTCCCGCTCGACCAGATCGCCGATGCGTTCGCCGTCGCGCATGACAAGCCGGAGGGCTTTCTCAAGTCGACGGTCCTGATCGGAGGCGACCGATAGCCACGACGCCGCGGCAGAGACGCCGGGTCTGGCCCCGCCTCCCGATGTCGCGGGAGCTGTTCGCCACGCCGCCGCGCGAGTACGGGATCCTGCCGTTCTGGTTCCTGAACGGCGAGCTCGACCCCGACGAGATGCTCGTGCAGCTGCGCGAGTTCCGCGACAAGGGCATGCCGGGGATCATCCTGCACGGCCGCTACGGGCTGGAGACGCCCTACATCGGCGACGTCTACCTCGACCGCATCAAGCTGGCCGTCGACGAGGCGGCGCGCCTCGGGCTGACAACCTGGATCTACGACGAGATGAACTGGCCGAGCGGCACCGCGGACGGCCGCGTCCTGCGCGAGCGGCCCGACCTCGCCCAGCGCTACATCGAGTGCATCTCGATGGACGTGCGCGGCCCCTGGTTCGCCTACCTGACCGGGCAGGACAGCAGGTACGTCAACTTCGAGCGCTCGACGCCGGTTGCCGCCTTCGCCATCTCCAGCGAGGGCGAGGTGCTCGACCTGACGCCGAACCTCTCGTTCACCTACGTCATCCCGTGGGAGATCCCGCCGGGCAACTGGAAGCTGATGTACATCGTCGAGAAGCGCGCGGAGTACTACATCGATGCGCTCGACCCCGAATCGACCAGCGAGTTCCTCCGCATCGGCTACGAGCCGTATCTCGACCGGCTGGGCGAGGTCGACCCCGAGCAGATGCTCGGCTTCTACACGGACGAGCCGGCCATGCACTACTTCCTGACCGCGCAGTCCAACCCGATCGTGCCGTGGACGAAGGACATGTTCCGCCGCTTCCACGAGCGCTGCGGGTACGACCTGCGACGCCGCCTCCCGGATCTGTTCTTCGACGTCAGCCCCGACAGCGCCCGCGTCCGGCACGACTTCTACAACGCGATCAGCGACTTCTACGCCGACGCGTACTACCGGCAGATCCACGAGTGGTGCGGCGAGCGCGGCCTCCTGTTCACCGGCCATCTGCTGTATGAGGAGTGGCTGCGGCAGATGATCCGCGTCGAGGGCAACCTCTTCCGGCACTATCCGCACCTGGACGTGATCGGCGTCGACCACCTCTACCCGATCGTCGGCACCCGCGACCTCCCGGCCGAGCACGTGGCCATGAAGGTCGGTTCGTCGGCGGCCCACCAGCTCGGCAGCGAGCGGCTGCTGTGCGAGTCGTTCGGCGGCATCTTCATGGACGCCACGATGCAGCGCATGAAATGGGTGGCCGACTGGGAGTACGTGCTCGGGGTGAACCTGCTGAACCCGCACGGCTTCCACTACACGCTGGAGGGGCCGCGGAAGCGCGACTGGCCGCCTTCGATGTTCTACCAGTACCCCTGGTGGCGCTACTACGGCGCCTTCTCGGAGTACATCAGCCGGCTGAGCCACCTGCTCAGCGAGGGCCGCCACGTCGCGAAGCTGGCGGTGATCTGGCCGATCAATGCGATGTTCGCCGCCTACCGGCCGCAGGAGCGCACGCCGCTCGGCGACCGGATCGAGTACGACCTGAACGCGATCACGGACCTGCTCCTGCGCGTTCACCACGACTTTGACTACGTCGACGAGGATCTGCTCGCGCAGGCGGATGCGCAGGACGGGGCGCTGCTCGTCGGCGACGAGCGTCACGCGCTGGTGGTCGTGCCGCCGATGGCGCACATCCAGATGGCGACGCTCGAGCGGCTCGAGCGGTTCGTGCAGGAGGGCGGCGCCGTGCTCGGCGCCGTGCTGCTTCCCGCGGAGGCATTCGAGGGCGACCGGCTGGTGGACGTGCGCGACCGCGTCGCGAGGCTGTTCGGCGTCGAGCCCGGACGCGTCGGGCGGGTCGATCCTTCGCCGGGCATCCGTTTCACCCGTATCGAGCACGGTGCCGGACGGGTGGGCTTCCTCGACACGGCGTCGCTTGCCCGTGCCCTCCCCGAGCGGCTGCAGGCCGAGCTCGGCCAGCAGGGCATCCCCGAGAGCCCGGCGTTCGTCGTCGAGCCGGGAGAGCTGGACACACGGTATGGGTTTCGCCCGCCCGCGGGCGACGCCGTCGACATCACGGACGAGGTCGTCGCCGAGCGCGAGTCGGTGCGCGTCGCGCTTGCGGATGCGGTGGCCGCGCTGATCGAGCCCGACGTCGAGATCGACAATCCGGAGGTGTTCGCGCTGCATCGCGTGCGCGACGGCCGCGACCTGCTGTTCCTCGTCAACTCCACCCGCCACCCGCAGGTCGCCGAGGTCGCCCTCCCCGGCGACGTCACGCCGATGCACTGGGATCCGTCCACCGGCGAGACGCGGCCGCATGCCCCCTGGCGGCACGACGGCCGGCGTACCCGGGTGACCGTCGAGCTGCCGCCGGTCGGGTCGGCGTTCGTCATGTGGGAGCCAGAGCCTCCGTCCGAGGGGGTGCGCGTCGTCGCCACCGATGTCGCGGTGGACTCACTCGACGGCGGCATCCTGACCGGCCACCATGCCGGCGGCGAGGCGACCATCACGGTGGAGGAGGGCGGCCGGGAGCGCGAGCTTCGCGTGCCGCTCGACCCGCCGGTCGAGCCGGTCGAGCTCGCCGATGGCTGGACGCTTGCCGCCGAGACGCCGAACGCGCTGGTGGTGCGCGCGTGGCGCGCGCGGGCGGAGGACGATGGGACCGGCCCCGAGTGGTATGCCGGCAGCGACGTGGACGAGGACGCCGGGTGGCTCGAGATGGTCCCGGGCGCCTGGTCGTACCAGCTGCCGACCGAGCCAGACCGGCCGTACCCGATTCCGGTGTGGTACCGGATCCACGTGCGCATTGCCGAGCGGCCGCAGGAGCTGCGCCTGCTCGTGGACGGGTTCGCCGGGCTCGAGTGGCGGCTCCACGTCAACGGCGCGGCGGCCGTGGCGGCGCCCGAGCCGAGCGGCTTCGACAGCCAGATGCGCGCCGTCGACATCACGGGCCAGGTGCGCGAGGGGGACAACGTGCTCGCGCTGCGGCTGGTCGTGGCCGATGCCACCGACGGCCTGCTCGACCTCATCAAGCTGGTGGGGCCGTTCGGAGTCGAGGACGGCGCGATCACCGCGATCCGGGAGGACGCGCGGCCTGCGCCGTGGACAGAGCAGGGCTATCCGTTCCTCTCGGGGACGGCTGTCTACAGCCGTCGCGTCGATCTGCCCGGCGAGCTGGGCGCGGCGCGCGTGGTGGTCGAGGCGGACGCGGGCGATGACGTGCTGGAGGTGCTCGTCGACGGCGAGCCGGCCGGCGTCCGGCTGTGGGAGCCCTACGGCGTCGACATCACCGACCGGCTGGCCGGCCGCACCGGCTTCACGCTGGGGCTGCGCGTCGCGAACACCGCGGCGAACCTGCTCGGCGGGACGGATCGCCCGTCGGGGCTGCGCGGAGCCCCCCGGCTGGTCATACGACGCCCCGTCACCGCGGATCTGCGGAGCACGGCGTGACGCGGCTTGCCGCCGAGCCGCTCGACCGCTCGGCGTTCGCCCCCTTCGGCGCCGTCATCGACCGCCCCGACCGGCCGCTGGACGCGTCGGGCCCGGGATGGAGCTGGTGGGCCGAGACGCAGCTGATCGGACCGACCGCCGACGGCTATGGGGTCGGGTACCTCGATCTTCAGCCGTCGGCTCCGTCGTTCGACTGGGCGGAGCGCCACATGCGCACCGAGGAGCTGATCGCGCCGCTGTCGGGCGGCTGCCTGCTCTACGTCGGCCCGCCCGACCGGCTCGAGCAGCCTGACGCCCTCCCGCCGCTGGAGCGGTTCCGCGTGTTTCGCATCGCGGCCGGCCAGGGTGTTGTGCTGGCCCCCGGCGTCTGGCACGGGGCTCCGCTCGCCGACGGCTCCCCGGCGACGGCTATGGTGCTCCTGCAGAAGGGCACCGGAACGGACGATACGGTCGTGGTCAGATTCGAGCACCGCCCGGTGCAGATCGATGCCTGAGGGGGCGAACGATGCCGATCGTTGACCGCCGCGAGTTCGGCGGCCGCTTCTCCGTCAAGGAGAACTCGCAGCGGCTGGCGAACTACCGCTACCTCGAGATCCAGCTGATGGAGATCGTCGGCGGCTGGTCGCACACCACGCCGCAGCTGGCCTTCAAGGCCGCATTCGGTTACCAGGTGTACGACCACGCACAGGCGGCGGACATGCTCGGCGAGCGGCTCTGGCAGCTGCGCTCCGGGCGCGAGCGGCAGGAGCCGGCGACCGACGAGGTCGCGCGGCTGTGCGAGCACGTCTGGACGCTGACCGACACGATCGACCGGCTCGTAGCCGTCTACCGGGTCCTGGAGCCGCATCTCGTCAGCACGTACGTCTACCACGCCGACGCGACCGATCCGCTCGCCGACGCGCCGACCGCCCGCGCCCTGCGCAGCCTCGCCGCGATGGACCAGTCGCACGTCGCATGGGGCCAGGCCGCGCTCGAGTCGCTGACCCAGACGTCGGACGGACGGCGGCGAGCGCTCGAGGTGCAGGCCGACATCGAGTCCCGGCTGGTGGAGTGCGGCGGCGTGACCGGTCAGGGCATCGAGTCGCACTGGCTCGCCTTCCACAGCGCCCGCGACGCGGCCCGTCCGTCGGCGCGGGTGAAGCGCGGCAAGGGCGGCTACCGGTTCGTGAAGACGTCGCCGGCGCTCGACCATCCGGTCGTCGAGGAGCCGTTCTGGTTCTCCGGCGACCCCGCCGACTTCGCGGTCTACGAGACCGAGGACGAGTGGTCGCTCGAGGGCTTCCGCCACAAGTTCCACCAGCTGCTGTACGGCGAGGTGGAGACCACAGACCGGATGGGCAAGATGCTGGCCGAGTTCCCGGACCTGCCGTGGGAGATGCGGATGGAGCTCGCCCACCAGATGTGGGACGAGGCGCGGCACATCGAGATCGTGGCGAAGGCGTGCGAGGAGCTGATGGGCGCTGACCTCGGCTACGGGCCGTGGTCGCTGGTCTGGTGGTGGATGCAGAACGAGGAGGATCCGCTGCGGCGGATCACGGTGACCAACTCCTGGGCCGAGGCGAACCTGATGCAGACCCTGCGGATCTGGCGGCAGGAGGCGGAGAAGCGCGGGTACGGGCGGATCGCCGAGCTGTGCGACTACCTGCAGGCCGACGAGCTGACGCACGTGAAGCTGGCGACGACCTGGATCCGCGAGCTGCTCCGCGACGATCCCGCCCGGCAGGACGACCTCGTGGCGTGGGGGCGCAAGGCGGTGGCGCGCATCGGCGGCTTCTGGAACGCGGACGACGTTCCGGAGACCACGCACTTCACGTTCCAGCAGTCCGCGCCCACGCAGGTGCCTGCGAGCGCTGCGCGCCACCCGGGTGAATGACCCGCTCGTGGCTGCCCTCGAGGCGGCCGACACGGTGTTCTACGACTTCGACGGTGTGCTCGCGGACACGGAGCCCGTGCACCTGCGCAGCTACCGCGAGCTGATGGCCGACATGGGCGGGGAGCTCGACGAGGGGCTGTTCCGGCAGCTGATCGGACGCAAGGAGCGGGAGATCTGGCCGGCGGTGATCAGCCGGCCGGTGGAAATCGACGCCCTCGTCGCCAGACGCGCAGAGCGATTCCTCGCCATCGCCGAGGACGAGCGGCTGGCGCTGGACGCCCGCCTCGAGTGGATGCTTCGCTGCGGTGGCGGCGAGCGCGTCCTGCTCAGCTCGGGCAACCCGGCGATCGTCGACCGGCTGCTGGAGGTCTGGGACGTCGCCGGCTCCTTCGCCGAGGTACACGCGCTCGGCGACAGCCCGGTCGACAAGGTGGAGCAGCTCCGCCGGCTGGTGGGCCGGCGCCGCGCGCGCGGCCCGTGGCGCGGCGTGCTGGTGGAGGACTCTCCGCGCATGCTGGCGGAGGGGCGGCACCTCGGCCTGGTCACGGTCGGCGTGGTGCACTCGCTGAACCGGCGCGAGGACCTGGAGGCGGCGGACATGGTCGTCGACCGGGCGGCGTGACCGAGACGCGCGTCGACGTGGTGGTCGCCGGCCTCGGCGGGATGGGGAGCGCGGCGGCTTACTGGGCGGCGGCGATGGGAGCGTCCGTCGCAGGGCTCGAGCAGTTCGAGCTGGGACACGACCGCGGCGGGTCGCACGACCATTCGCGGCTGACGCGGCTCGCCTACCACCACCCTGACTACGTCCTCCTGGCGCGGCGCGCGTTCGACGTGTGGCGCGAGGTGGAGCAGGCCGCCGGCGAGCAGCTCGTCGTCCTGACCGGCGGGGTGGATATGTTCGCGTCCGATGCGCCGCTCGGGCGCGAGGTGTACGCGTCCAGCCTCGAGCAGGCCGGTGCGGCGTTCGAGCGGGTGACCGGGGTCGACGTCCGGCGCCGCTGGCCGCAGCTGCAGCCACCGGAGGAGGTGGAGGCCCTCGTCCATCCGCAGGCCGGCCTGGTCGCGGCCGACCGGGCGAACGCCGCGCACCAGCGGCTCGCGCAGGCGGCCGGCGCGCGGCTGGTGGAGCGCTGCCCGATTCGCGCGCTGCGAGCTGACGGTGGCGACATCGTGGTCGAGGCGGCGGCCGGGACGTGGCGGTGCCGGTCGGTGATCGCAGCGGCCGGCGCGTGGCTGAACGAGCTGCTCGAGCCGCTCGGCGAGGCGCTCCCGCTCACCGTCACGCAGGAGCAGATCTCCTACCTGGAGGCCGGGGATCTGGAGGCGTTCGACCGCGCGCGGTTCCCCGTCTGGATTTGGCACGGAGCGCCGACGTTCTATGGGTTTCCGGTGTTCGGAGAGCGGGCGGTGAAGGTCGCGGAGGACCACGGCGGCCCGGTCGTCACCGCACGCAGCCGCAGCATGCAGCCGGACGAGGCGGCGGAGCGGCGGGTGGTGTCGTTCGCGCGGCGTGTGATCCCGGGGCTCGGGAGCCCGGTGCGGTCGAAGACGTGCCTCTACACGCTGACCCCGGATCGCGACTTCGTGATATCCGCGCTGCCACGGCACCCGAACGTGATTGCGGCCGTCAGCGACGGCCACGGGTTCAAGTTCGCGTCGCTGATCGGGATGCTGCTCGCCGAGCTCGCGCTCGGACGCGAGCCGTCGGTCGACCTGACGCGCTTCCGGGCAGACCGTCCCGCGCTCGCCTCCGGCGCCGGCGAGCCGGCGCGGGTGTAGGCGGCACGTGTGCCGGAAAGCCGCGGGGGGTATGGACCGGTCATGCTCTGGCTGCTCCTGCTCATCCTGGTGATCGTGGTGGTCGGCGTCGTCGGCGCCATCAAGATCGCGCTGTGGGTGATCCTGATCGCGGTGCTCATCGCCCTGCTGGCCGGCTTCCTCGGCCGCGGGCTGTTCAGCCGCTGACGCCCCCGGCGTCGCGAGACCGTCACGTGCCTCGTGACGGTGTCCGACTCCCGTCGTGTGGGCGTGACGGTCGCGTTACGACCCTGTGGCAGGTGCGCCGCATGGTTGGGCGGATCCGGCGCCCACCCCAATTATTGGAGTCCAACCCCTGCCGCGTGCGTGTGATGCGCCCGTGACGCTTCGGTGAAGGCTCGTCCGGGAGGCTCCGGCAGCGCCTAGGAGCCGCTGAGCGCGATCGCGGCGGCCAGGCCGGCCACTCGCTCCCAGTCGCCGCCCTCCGTGACGGTCACATGGCCCAGCTTCCGGCCTGGCCGGGGTGCCTTGCCGTAGAGGTGGAGATGCGCGCCGCTGACTGCGAGCACCGACGCCGCGTCCGGCACGTCGCCGATCAGGTTCACCATCGTGGACGACCCGCGGGTTGCGACCGACCCCAGCGGCAGCCCGAGCACGGCCCGCAGGTGGTTCTCGAACTGGCTCGTCTCGGCGCCCTCGATCGTCCAGTGGCCCGAGTTGTGGACGCGCGGCGCGATCTCGTTGGCAAGCAGCCGCCCGCCGACCTGGAACAGCTCGAGGGCCAGCACGCCGACGTAGTCGAGCTCCTCCATGATGCCGGTCACGTACCGCTCTCCCAGCTCCTGCAGGTCTGGCGTCAGCGCCGGTGCGGGCGCGTGCGTCACCCGCAGGATCCCGTCGGCATGGTGGTTCTCGACCAGCGGGTAGCACCGCACCTCGCCTCCTCGCCCACGCACGGCGATGGCCGACAGCTCGCGGTCGAACGGCACGAAATCCTCGAGGATCAGGGGCACGCCGCCGAGTGCATCGAAGGCTCCGCTCGCGTCGGCCGGCTCGCGGAGCACCCGCTGTCCCTTGCCGTCGTACCCGAGCCGGCGCGTCTTCAGCACGCCTCGCCGGCCCGCTGCCTCGAGCTCCTCCTGCGAGCCGATCGCGGCGAAGCCCGTCGTCTCGATCCCCAGCCGCTCGAACAGCTGCTTCTCGGAGAGCCGGTCCTGCGCCATCTCGAGCGCGCGCGGCGGCGGGTGCACCGGAACCCGTGCGGCGAGGCGCTCGGCGGAGCTCGCCGGGACCGACTCGAACTCGAAGGTGACGACATCGGCGTCCGCGGCCAGCCGGTCGAGCCCCTCGGGGTCGTCGTACGCGCCGACGATCAGTGCGCCCGCCGCGCCCGCCCCCGCGTCCGGCGCGGGGTCGAGGAAGCTGCAGCGAACGCCGAGCGGGATGCCGGCAAGCGCCATCATGCGCGCGAGCTGCCCGCCGCCCAGGATCCCGACGCGCATCACCCGGCGGGATCGGGGTGCGCCAGCACGTCGCGCGTCTGCACCGCCCGGAACTCGTCCAGCGCCCGGCGGATCGCCTCGTCCTGCGTGGAGAGGATGGCCGCCGCGAGCAGCGCCGCGTTGACGGCCCCGGCGCGCCCGATCGCGAGCGTCCCCACCGGCACGCCTGCCGGCATCTGCGCGATGGAGAGCAGCGAATCGATCCCCGAGAGCGCCTTCGACTGCACCGGCACGCCGAGCACCGGCAGGCTCGTCTTCGCCGCCGCCATCCCAGGCAGGTGCGCCGCGCCGCCCGCTCCCGCGATCAGCACCCGCAGGCCGCGGTCGCGCGCCGATGCGGCGTACTCGAACAGCAGGTCCGGCGTCCTGTGTGCCGAGACGACACGGTGCTCGCATGGCACAGCGAGCTCCTCCAGCGTCTCCACCGTATGGCGCATCGTCTCCCAATCCGAGCGCGATCCCATGATGACGCCCACCAGCGGGGCGGCGCTGTCGCTCATGGGTCGGACACTACACTGCCACCGTGACCGACGAGGCGCAGGCGCCCCCGGCCACCGCGGCCGGTCTCAGCAGCGACGAGGCAGCCCGGCGGTTGGCGGCGCGGGGCCCGCTTCCGCCCGCTCCCAGCAGCCGCTCGGTCGCCAGCATCGTCCGCTCGAACACGCTGACGCTGTTCAATCTGATCCTCGCGGCGTTCTTCGTGCTGATCCTGATCGCGGGACGCCCGGCGGACGGTCTGTTCGCGGGCGTGCTGGTCGCGAACGCCTCGATCGGCATCGTCCAGGAGCTGCGCGCCAAGCGCGTGCTCGACCGCGCCGCCCTGCTGGTCACGCCCCGCGCCCGCGTCGTCCGCGACGGCGACGAGCGGTTGGTCGACATGGGCGAGATCGTGGACGGCGACCTGGTAGCGCTGCGGCCGGGCGACCAGGTGGTGGCCGACGGCCGCGTTGCGGCCTCCGTCGGCATGCTGCTGGACGAGTCGTCGCTGACCGGGGAGTCGCTTCCCGTCCCGCGGGAGACCGATGAGGAGCTGCTGTCGGGCTCCTACTGCGTCGAGGGCAGCGGCAGGTATGTCGTGACCGGTACGGGGCCTGACAGCTACGCCTGGCGGCTGCTCGGCACCGCGCGTGAGGACACGGCGCAGCGCTCGCCGCTCGAGCTGCAGATCAACCGCCTGCTCCGCGTCCTCGTCGGCGTCATGATCCCGCTGGGCGGTGCATTGGTGTGGACGCTCGAGCAGCGCGACACGCCGTTTCGCGAGGCGGCCGCCACGGCGACTGCCGGCATCGTCACCCTGGTGCCCGAGGGTCTCGTCCTGCTCATGAGCCTGACGTTCGCCGTCGCCGCCGTGCGCCTCTCCCGGCGCGGCCTGCTGGTCCAGTACACCAACGCCGTCGAGTCGATCGCGAACGTCGACACCGTCTGCCTCGACAAGACCGGCACGCTGACCGACGGCACGCTGCAGCTCCACGCCGTCACCCCGCTCGGCGCAGCAACCGAGTCGGAGCTGCGAGACCTCGTGTCGGCGTACGCAGCCGGCGCGGCGTCCCGCAACGCGACGCTCGACGCGGTCGCCGCCGCGCTGCCCGGTTCGGCGTGGTCGCCTGCCGCCGAGGTGCCGTTCTCGTCGCGATGGAAGTGGAGCGCGCTCCAGCGCGACGGTAGCTGGCTCGTCCTCGGCGCCCCCGACGTGCTCCTGCCCGGGCCCGAGCAGCGGGTCGCCGAGCACGAGCGCGCCGGGCGCCGCGTGCTCGCATTCGGCCGTGCCCTGGGGCCGATCGACCCGTCCGATGACGGCCATGCGGCTCCTGCGGTCGACCCTCTGGGGCTCGTCGTCCTGGAGGAGCGGCTCCGGGACGACGCCGCCGACACGATCGCGTTCCTCTACCGGCAGGGGGTCGAGGTGAAGGTCATGTCGGGCGACTCCCCGGCAACCGTCGCGGCGGTCGCCGAGCGGGCCGGCGTGCGCGCCGGCGCGCGCGCGTGGGCGGGCACGGAGCTGCCCGAGGACGCCGCGGCGCTCGCAGCGACCGTCCAGGGGTCGACCGTGTTCGCTCGCCTGACGCCCGAGCACAAGCGCCGTCTGATCGGTGCGCTCAACGGCCACGGCGCGTACGTTGCCATGATCGGCGACGGGGTCAACGACGTGCCCGCCATGAAGGCGGCGCGCCTGGCCGTCGCCCTGGGCAGCGGAACCCAGCTCGCGAAGAGCGTCGCCGACAGCGTGCTCGTGGCCGACCGCTTCGGCGCGATCCCGGACGCCGTCGCAGAGGGCCGCCGGATCATCGGGAACGTCCAGCGCGTGGCGAAGCTGTTCGTCACCAAGTCGGTCTTCGCGGCCTTCGTGATCGCGACGTTCGGCCTGTGGACGGGCGAGTTCCCGCTGCTGCCGCGCCACCTCTCGCTCGCGGCCACGTTCACCGTCGGGGTGCCCGGATTCCTGCTCGCGCTCGGCCCGGCCAGCGGCGCGCCCGAGTCAGGCGACTTCCTGCGTCGCGTGCTCCGCTTCTCCGTCCCGGCCGGGGTCGTCACGGGAGCCGCGACGCTGTTCGCCTACCTCGCGGTCAGCGACGTCCGGGGACACAACGACACCGAGGGCCGCACGGCGGCGGTCACCGTGTTCGTCGCCATCGGGCTCTACCTGCTGCTCGTCCTCGACGCCGAGCGGATGCAGGCCAGCCGCCGGTACGCGGCCGTGGTGGTCGCGCTCGCGGCTTCGCTGGGCGGCGGCTTTCTGGCGGTGCTCGGCGCGCCGGCCCTGCGCCACTTCTTCGCGCTCACGGTGCCCGGCTTCTGGGCGCTGCTCGTGATCGTCGCCTCCTGTGTCGGGGCCGCCTGGCTGCTCGGGCGCCTGGGGCTGTCTCCCTACCGGGGCAGCTCCCTGCCCGAGCCGGTGTCGCGCGCAGAGCGCAGCGCGTAGTCGGCGAAGACGAGGTCGGCGGCGCCGTTGCCGAGGTTCTGGCAGACCACGCGTCCGGCCGGCCGCTCGCCCCTGATCGCCGCCCCCGTGTAGCCGTCCGGCTCGCGGTAGCCGGGGAACGAGCCGGCCTCGCGGTACCGCAGCAGCTGGCCCACGTCGTCCGAGTACAGGGCGGCGTCGTTGGCGACGTCCGCGCCGACGGACGTGGCGTAGTCGAGCGGGAGCACGAGCGCGTCGGGCCGAAGCCAGCCGGGATCCAGGCGACCGCCGTCGGCGCCGATCGGGATCGCGGTCACCACGACGGCGGCGCCTTCCACGGCGTCACGTAGGGCACGCACGCAGGTCAGCGCGATCCCGGGCGCATGCTCGGCCGCCCACGCCTCGATCGCCTGCGCAGATTCCGGACGGCGGGTGACAACCGTGACGTCCTCGCGGCCGAGCGCCTCCAGGACGAGCAGGTGGGTCCGCGCCTGCACGCCGGCGCTCGTGACAGCGACGTGTCCGGGCTGCCGAGGCGCGAGCGCGTCGATGCACGCGCCGGACACCGCCGCCGTGCGCGCCCCGGTCAGCGCCGCGGCGTCCATCACCGCGATGGGCATCCCGGTGCCCGCGTCGGAGAGCACGACCAGCCCGACATGCGTCGGCAGGCCGATTGCCGCGTTGCGTGGATAGGCCGCGATCCACTTCAGCCCGAGCAGATCGCCGTCTCGCAGGTATGCCGGCATGGCGTTGGCGAACCCGTCCGCGCGAGGGTGGACGGACGGCTTCGGCGGAAGCTCCGCCGATCCGTCGGCCAGCGCGATCAGCGCCCGCCGGGCCATTGCCACGGACTCGAGCGGCGGCGGCAGCGCGGCGGCCACCTCGGCTTCCGACAGGTGCAGGAGCCGCATCTGCGTCACGGTCGCCATCGCCGCGCGAGCCTACACCGCGCGCAGGTCGTGCGCGAGGCGGCGGAACGGGCCGTCCTCGGCGAGCAGGTCGCGCTCCGTGCCCCGCTGGATGACGTTGCCATGGTCGACGACGAGGATCTCGTCCGCGCGCCGCACCGTCGCCAGGCGGTGGGCGATGATGACGGACGTGCGGCCGTGAAGCAGCCGGTCGAGCGCGCGCTCGATCTGGATCTCCGTGGGCCGGTCGATGTTCGAGGTGGCCTCGTCGAGGATCAGGATCCGCGGGTCCGCGAGCAGAGCGCGCGCGATCGAGATCAGCTGCCGCTCGCCGGCGGAGAGCCCGGCGCCGCCCTCGCGCACCTCGTGGTCGAGCCCGCCGTGGAGCCGGGCGGCGATGCGGTCGACGCCGACGGCCGCCGCCGTCTCGCGCACCTGCTCATCCGTCGCGTCGGGCCGCGCGAACCGGATGTTGTCCGCGATCGTGCCCGAGAACAGGAACGGGTCCTGCAGCACCACCCCCAGCTGGCGGCGGTACGTCCGGAGACGGACGTCACGCAGGTCGATCCCGTCGACGCGCACGGCTCCCTCCCGCGGGTCGTAGAACCGCGCGATCAGCTTCGCGAGCGTCGACTTCCCGCCGCCGGACTGGCCGACCAGCGCCAGGCAGCCGCCCGCCGGCACGTCGACCGCAATGCCGTGCAGCACCTCGTTGTTCCCGTACGAGAAGCGGATGCCGTCGAGCTCCAGGTGCCCCTCGATCGGCGGCATCGGCCGCGCGCCGGGCCGGTCGCCGATGTCCGGCTCGGTATCCAGCACCGTGGTGATCTTCACCATCGCCGCGGCGGCCGACTGCATCTGGCCGTAGACGTCTGACAGCTCCTGCAGAGGCTGGAACACCAGCTGCAGCAGGTAGACGGCGGTGATCAGCGTGCCGATCGTGATCTGCCCCTCCCGGTAGAGGTGCGCGCCCAGCAGCAGCACGGCGGCGGTCGACGTCATGCCGAGCAGCTCGATGGACGGGAAGAACACCGAGAGCAGGCTCTGCGTCCGAACGTTGGCCGCGCGATTCTCGAGGTTGAGCGTGTCGAACTGCGCCTGGAACGCGCGCTCCCTGTTGAACGCCTGCACGATCGCCATGCCCGACACCGACTCCGCCATGTGCGCGGTCACGGCCGCGATCCGCTCACGCACCTCCAGCTGGGCGACCGACGACCGGCGCTGGAACCAGCGCGTCAGCACGAGCGCGGGCGGGAGCACGATGAACGCGATCATCCCGAGCCGCCAGTCGACGATGAACACGGCGACGATCGCCGTTGGAAGGAGCACGACGTTGGCTGCGAGCGTGGGCAAGCCCTGCGACAGCGCGTCCGAGAGCGCGTCGACGTCCGACGTCAGCCGAGCGATGATCCACCCGGCGCGCTGCTCCGAGAAGTACCGCAGCGACAGCGCGGTCAGGTGCTCGAACAGGTCGCGCCGCAGACCGAGCACGATGCCCTGGCCGACGCCGGCCAGCCCGCGGATCAGGGTGGCGCTCAGGGCCCAGCCGGCTGCGCCGACGCACAGGTAGATCACGACGATCACGGACAGGTACTGGCGGTCGGCCTTCGCGATGCCGTTGTCGATCGCGGCGCGGACGAGCAGCCAGCCGCCCGTCTGCGCAGCGGCCTGGCCGGTTGCGACGAGCAGCAGCATGGCCACGAGCAGGCGCTTTCCCCGGAGGTAGATGGTCAGCCGGCTGAGCCCTGTGCGGCGCTTATGCGGCAAGGGTCTCGTCTCCGAACAGTGCGGCGAAGTCGCCGCCGGCCGCCGCCAGCTCCGCGGGTGTGCCCTGCTCCGCGATGCGGCCGTCGCGGAGCACGACGGCGCGGTCGGCGATCGCCACGGTCGACAGCCGCTGCGTCGCGACGAGAACTGTGCGGCCGAACAGTGCCGGCCGCACGGTGTCGACAAGGCGGCGCTCGGTCTCGGTGTCGACAGCCGACAGCGGGTCGTCGAGGACGATTGCGCCCGAGCCGGCGAGCAGCGCGCGGGCCAGCGCGACGCGCTGTCGCTGCCCGCCCGAGAGGTTCACGCCGCGCTCGCCGATGAGCGTGTCGTACCCGTCCGGGAGGTCGGTCACGAACGCGGCCACGCCGGCGGCCTCGGCGACCGCGAGCACCTCGTCCCACGGCGCGTCCGGGCGGCCGATGGTGAGGTTGTCGCGCAGGGTGATCGAGAACAGAATCGGCCGCTGCGTGACCACCGACACCGCCGAGCGAACGTCCTCCAGGGAGAGATCGCGCAGGTCGACGCCTCCGATCCTGACGCGTCCGCCGGTCGGGTCGTAGAAGCGGGCGGCCAGGTTGAGCAGGGACGTCTTGCCCGATCCGGTCGACCCGCAGACCGCGACGATCTCGCCCGCCGCCACCTCGAGGTCGACGCCGCGCAGCACCTCCTCCTCGTCGCCGTAGGCGAACCGCACCTCCTCGAAGACGATCGGCTGCGGCCCGCGCGGCAGCGGGCGCGGCTCGGCCGTCTCAGGCAGCCGGTCGATCTGCTCGATCCACGCGAAGCTGCGGCCGGCGGACGCCAATGCCCGCTGGGCGAGATTCATGATCCACCCGAGCGACTCGAGCGGCCACGCGAGCTGCAGCAGGACGGTGTTGAACAGGACGAACTGGCCGATCGAGAGGTCGCCGTCGATCACTGCGCGGCCACCGAAGAACACGACCGCGGCGATGGACAGCGACGGCAGGAAGAACAGGCCGGGGAGATGGCGCGCCTCGACGCCCGCCTGCTCGAGCACCACGTCGCGCACCCGCTCCGCCTTGTCGGTGAACCGGGCCTGCACGTCGTCCTCGCGGCCGAACGCCTGCACCATCTCTATCCCGACCACCGCCTCGTCCGCCGCCTCCGTGACGTCGCCCTTGCGCACCTGCACGCGCCGGGAGATCGGCATCACGCGATGTGCGAACAGCCACGCGATCAGGCCGATCGGCGGCATCGAGAGGGCGGTGTACAGCGTCAGCCGGGCGTCCACGAAGCACAGCAGGATGCCTGCGCCGATGATCATCAGCATGCTCTGGATTCCCTGGACGAGCCCCCAGCCGATGAAGTACCGGATCGGGAAGAGGTCATTGGTGGCGCGCGAGACGACCTGCCCCGTCGGGTGGCGGTCGAAGAAGGCGCGCGGGAAGTGCAGATAGGCGCCGTAGAGCAGCTCCCGCATGCGCGCCTCGATGTGCACGCCGATCCGGGCGGTCGCATACCGGCGCGTGAAGTTCACGCCGAACCGCATCACCGAGAGCGCCATCACCGCTGCCACGTATGGCAACAGTGCGTCGCCGTGCGCGGGCACGACGGCATGGTCGATCGCCCGCTGGATCAGCGTGGGGATCAGCAGGGACAGCACCGTGTACAGGAGCGCGCATGCAAGGCCCAGCGCGACCGAGGGCCACTCCTCTCCCCAGAGCGTGAGCAGCCTGCGAAGCGTGGGCCACAGCGGGAGATCGGGCGGATCCACGTGCGGCACTGACAGCAGGCTACCAGCCATGATTTGGGCGGCCTACGCTAGCGTGCTGCGGTGCCGCGCATCGCGTCTCTCGTCCGCGCCGTCGCCGTCGACACGAGCGCCCTGCGGGAGTCGCGCGACTACCGGTTGCTCGTGGTCGGCGGGTTCGTCTCGGGGCTCGGGAGCCAGGTGACGCTCGTCGCGCTGCCCTATCAGGTGTACCTGCTCACTCGCTCGTCATTCATGGTCGGACTCGTGGGGCTGGTCGAGCTGTTCCCACTGATCGCCTTCGGCCTCGTGGGCGGCGCGCTTGCCGACCGCGTCGACCGCAGGCGGCTACTGCTCGTCGCGCAGGTCGGCATGCTGGCGACCTCCGCAGGCCTGGCGGCGGGAGCGGCCGACGGCGACCCGCCGATCGCGCTGGTGTTCGCGCTGGCAGGGCTGGCCGCCGGCGGCTCCGCCATCGACCGGCCGACGCGGGCCGCGATCGTCCCCTCGCTCGTGGGACGTGCGCGGCTGAGGTCGGCGATCTCGTTCAACTACGGTCTCGTGCAGCTGGCGCTGGTCGTCGGTCCGGCGGTCGGCGGCATCCTGATCGCGGCGGTCGGCCTGACGTGGGCCTACCTGCTCGACGCCGTGACCTTCGTGGCCATGATCGTCAGCGTGCTCGCGATCTCGGCGCAGCCGCCCGCGGAGTCGTCCAGCGGGCGCGAGCCGTTCCTCGCCTCGGTCACGAGCGGGCTGCGATTCGCAGCCGAGCGCGGCGAGCTGATGGGCAGCTTCGTGATCGACATCCTGGCGATGACGTTCGGCATGCCCCGCGCGCTCTTCCCGGCGCTCTCGCTCAACGTGTACCACGCGGGTGCGACGGGGGTCGGCCTGCTGTATGCGGCGCTCTCAGCCGGGGCCATGGTGGCGGCGTTCTCGACGGGCTGGCTGACCCACGCCCGGCGGCTGGGCCGGATCGTCGTCTTCGCGATCCTGCTGTGGGGGATCGGCATCGCGGTGATGGGCCTCACCTCGAGCCTGGTGGTGGCGATGGCGTGCCTGTGCGTTGCCGGATCAGCTGACAGCGTCAGCGCCGTCTGCCGGTCGACGATCCTCCAGACGGCGACGCCGGATCGCATGCGCGGACGCATGTCGTCGGTCTTCACGCTGGTTGTGGCCGGCGGCCCCCGGCTTGGGGACGTCGAGTCGGGCGCGGTGGCCGCGGCCGTGGGCACGCAGGCCTCCGTGGTGCTCGGCGGGGTGGCCTGCGTGGCGGGCCTGCTCCCCGTGGTGGCCGCGTTTCCCGCCTTCTGGAACTACGACGAAGGGGGCGCCGCCGCCGAAGCGGCTGCGCCCCCCTGATCTCGTCGAGGATGGTGGTTAGGCGGCGTCCCTGAGGCCGTCCAGCTCGGGCAGGCTGGCCAGCTGCGCCAGCGCCTCCTGCTCGAGCTGCCGGACGCGCTCGCGCGTCAGTCCGACCTCGCGCCCGACCGCCTCGAGCAGCATCGGCTCACCGCCGCCCAGCCCGTAGCGGAGCTCGATGATCCGCCGCGTGCGCGGGGTGAGGATGTCGAGCGCCCGCTCGAGCGCCTCGTTGCGGAGCCGCTCGTCGACCGTCTCGGTGATGTCCTCGCCGCTCGTGTCGGCGATCATGTCGCCGAGCTCCGTGTCGCCGTCCTCGCCCGTGGGCCGCTGGAGCGACACCATGTGCGGGCGCATCTGGTCGGCGTCACGAACCTCGTTCAGGTTCAGCTTCGACTCCTTCGCGACCTCCTCGTCCGTCGCCTCGCGGCCCAGCTTGGCCTCGAGCACCCGACGGGCGCGGTCGATCTTGCGAATGCGGTCGTGCACGTGCACCGGCACGCGGATCGTCCGGCTCTGGTTGGCGACGGCGCGCTGCACCGCCTGACGGATCCACCAGGTGGCGTACGTCGAGAACTTCAGGTTCCGGCGCCACTCGAACTTCTCGACCGCCCGTACCAGGCCGATCGTCCCCTCCTGGATCAGATCCAGGAAGCCGACGCCGTGGCCGCGGTACTTCTTCGCGATCGATACGACCAGGCGCAGGTTGGCCTCGACCATCCGCCGCTTCGCTGCCTCGTCGCCCGCCTCGATCCGCTGCGCCAGCTGCTGCTCCTCGTGCTTGGTGAGCAGCGGCGTGCGACCGATCTGGGCGAGGTAGAGGTCGAGCGAATCGATGCTCGCCGGCGCGTACCAGACCGGCGCGGGCGCAGCCTCGGGCTCCGCGGTGCCGCCGTCCTCGTCGAGCTCGCGCACGGTGACCACGTCCACCCCGAGCTCTGCCAGCTCGGCGCGGATCGCTGCCGTGTCCTCATCTGACAGATCGAGTTCCGCGACCACGGCGGTGAGCTCATCCTCGTTCAGCTCGCCGGCGTCCTGTGCGCGCTCGATCACTTGCCGCAACTGCGGCTCCTGCATCAACATAAGGGCTATCCCGTTCCTCGTTCTGGGGCGTCCGCTACCGTTCGGGAGACGCCGCCGTGGGTTGTCGTGTCGGAGGGCATAGGCGGTGCCGCGTGTCGTTTGCGGCCCAGTGGCGTGCCCCTCAAGATGATTAACGCGTCCCCTGCGCTACGTATTCCCGGCTCTGCAAGCCGAAAACCCGGCCCAGATTGGGACGCTCCAATCTCAGCAGCAGCCCTCTTTGTAGCGGCAGGCGGTGCAGTGCCACGACGCCTTCACCCAGATCATCTCGGCCCCGCAGCGGGGGCACGAGCTGGCCGCCGTTGTGCTGGTCGCCGTTCGCAGGCCGGCCCGGCAGGTGGGTGTGGGGCGGGCGCCGGCGATGAGGAAACCGTAGCGCCCGCCCCGGATGATCAGGCAGTGAGCTCGACCTGGTAGTCGGTGTTCTGATTCGGGTCGTAGGCGCCGAGGTCGTTGGACGGGTCGGTGTCCTGGATGTTCACGAACCGGCCGTTGACCTCCTTGCCGTCGTTGTTCGCGCAGTAGCTCGGATGCGCGGGATCGCCGCAGCTCTCGATCACGAACCAGGCGAAGCCGACGACCTTGACCTGTGACGCGCCGTTGGGCCAGATCGTGCCGCCCTGCATGTTCGTTACGACCGGGATCAACACCAGCTGCTTGCTGCTCGGCTCGAGGATCGTGTACGTGTTGTTCCCGATCAGCTGGACCACCTGGTTGAACGGCTTCCAGCTCGTGATTCGCGTGTTCAGGCCCTGCGCGGTCGGGCCGGCGTTCTGCCCCGACTTCAGGTCGAGGGCCTGGCCGACCTGGATCGAGCAGGCGTTCAGCGCGCCGGAGATCTCGTCGCGGTAGGGGTTCGCGCCGTTCGGAGTCGGACAGTTGATGCCGTTCTGGTACGGCAGCGAGACGGCGCCGTTGTTGCTGCTCGAGTTGTCCGTATAGATCGGATACGGCTGCCCCAGCTGGAACGTGGTCTTCATGACCGCCCACGGCATCACGTCGAAGTTCGACGCGAGCGTCGTGATGCTCTTGACGGTGGCGGTCGCCGATGCGCGCACGGTGACGCTGTTCTTGCCGAGCAGCTTGGCGAAGAAGCTCGGGGAGGTGCGCTGCACCGTCACCTTGACGGAGTCGTTCGACGTCAGCGTCGTCGCATTGCTGATGGTGACGGTGTCGCCGGCCTTCTTGTTCGTCGTGTACTCGTTGTTCGCCGTGGTCTGGGCGGTTGCCCAGCTGACGGGAAGCACCGACGCGCCGGCCAGAGCGGCAGCGTCTGCCGAGGCCTGCACCGCGCGCTTGTCCTGGTACCAGAGGCCGACGTCGATCGCCAGACCGCACATCCCCAACAGCACGAACATGAAGACGACGATCAGGACGAGCGCC